>NZ_JBAGJZ010000045.1:0-70147 GCF_037034285.1 Streptomyces tyrfis
CGGGGCGGCCCGGGCCCGGGCGCCCGCCCGCCCGGGCCCGGACCTCCGGCGTGTCGCGGCACGATCTGGCCCGTAGGCACCACGGCGCCTGAGTACGCGTACTCAGGCGCCGTGGTGCGCCGCCGCATCAGGATCGGTCCATGCTGTGGTCCGACCCCGAGAACAAGCCGCCGAAGGAACTGCGCGACGCCCAGGACATGATCCGTCGCGCGGGGCTGGTGCTCGCTCTCGCGATGGTCGTCGCGATGCTGGTGCTCGGCACCCGCTGAGGACCGGGCCGGATCGGAATCGGGTCGCATCGGGACTCGCGGGATTCGGGTCGGGGCCCGGGGTCCGCGGGACGAGGACGGTGCCGGGCGAGACCCCCGCCGCGCCCCTTCTACCATGGCGTGCATGACTGATCAGCGCCGTCTCGTGCTCGCCTCCGCCTCTCCCGCCCGGCTCGGTCTGCTGCGGCAGGCCGGATTCACGCCCGAGGTGATCGTCAGCGGGGTGGACGAGGACGCGCTCAGCGCCGCCACACCGGCCGAGCTGGCGCTGGTGCTCGCGCGGGCGAAGGCCGCCGCGGTGGCCGGCCTGCCGGAGGCGGCCGGCGCCCTGGTCATCGGGTGCGACTCGGTGCTGGAGCTCGACGGCGAGGCGCTCGGCAAGCCCGCCGACGCCGAGGAGGCCACGGCCCGCTGGAAGTCCATGCGCGGCCGCGCCGGCGTGCTGCGGACCGGCCACAGCGTGATCGACACCGCGACCGGGCGCACGGCCGCGGCGACCGCGTCCACCACGGTCCGCTTCGGCGAGCCGACGGACGCCGAGATCGCCGCCTACGTGGCCTCGGGCGAGCCGCTCCATGTGGCGGGCGCCTTCACCCTGGACGGCCGGTCGGCGCCGTTCGTCGACTCGATCGAGGGCGACCACGGCAACGTCATCGGCCTCTCGCTGCCGCTGCTCCGCCGCCTCCTGGGCGAACTGGGGCTCTCCGTCACCGACCTGTGGGCCGCCTGAGCCCGTCAGGCAGCCGCCGGGGCCGCCCGGTCCGCCCGCCGGTCAGGCAGCCGCCGGGGCGCCCGGCCCGGGGTCGTCCGCGGCGGCCCCGCCCCCGGGGGCGCGTCCGGCGGGGACGCCGTCCTCGGGCCCGTACGCCACCAGCGTCAGCACGACCAGGCCCAGCACCGCCATCAGGCACGCGAACGCGGTCCAGCCGACCAGCCCCACCGCCAGCGCCCCCAGCACCCCGTGCGCCACCGCGCAGCCGATCAGCGCGATGCGGCCGAGCCGCCCCGGGGCCCGGTCGCGCACCCCGGTCGCCAGCAGCACCAGCCCGCACAGCAGCAGCCCGAGCCCGAACACGCCGCCCATGGCCCAGGTGCCGTCGGCCATGGCGCCGGACTCCATGCCCGCCAGGGACATGTCCTGGTTCCTGACGACCGTCGCCAGGACGCCGTTGACGAACACCACTCCCACGGCCTCCGCGAACAGCGCGAGCGCGGCCACGAACGCCACCGGTCTGCGGACCACGACGCCCACCCCCTGTTACCAGTAGTAAGTCCGACAGCGCGGACCCTACAGGGAGGCACCCCCTGCCCGTGAAGAGCCCGGAGGCCCCTCCTGAAAGAGCCCGGCGCGCGGCCGGCGCCGGGGCGGGGCCTCGCGCGCCGGGCAAAGAATTGTTCCCCCATTAGTGGGGACTCCACAAAGAAACACCGATCGCCGCTGGTTGCATGAACAGAGACCCGGACCACACCTTGTGGCTACTGTGCGGTCATGAATCCCGGCGTACCGTGGTGCCACAAGGGATTTCGCGACTTGAGCAAGCCTCGAATCACACTCCGTGTGGGCAAGCTCACCATTGGGGACGGGTCGTAGCGTCGTGTCGGTAGTCCCTAAACTCAGCTTGTTTCAAGGAGGGAGCCATCGTGCGCAAGGTGCTCATCGCCAACCGTGGCGAAATCGCTGTCCGCGTCGCCCGGGCATGCCGGGATGCCGGGATCGGGAGCGTAGCCGTCTACGCCGACCCGGACCGCGACGCTCTGCACGTCCGCGCGGCCGACGAGGCGTTCGCCCTGGGCGGTGACACCCCCGCCACCAGCTATCTGGACATGGCCAAGGTGCTCCAGGCCGCCAAGGACTCCGGGGCGGACGCGATCCACCCGGGATACGGCTTCCTGTCGGAGAACGCCGAGTTCGCCCAGGCCGTGATCGACGCGGGCCTGACCTGGATCGGCCCGCCGCCGCACGCGATCCGGGACCTCGGTGACAAGGTCGCCGCCCGTCACATCGCGCAGCGCGCCGGCGCCCCGCTGGTGGCCGGCACGCCCGACCCGGTCGGGGGTTCCGCCGAGGTCGTGGCGTTCGCGGAGGAGCACGGGCTGCCCATCGCGATCAAGGCCGCGTTCGGCGGCGGCGGGCGCGGGCTGAAGGTCGCGCGCACGCTGGAGGAGATCCCGGAGCTGTACGACTCGGCGGTCCGCGAGGCCGTCGTCTCGTTCGGCCGGGGCGAGTGCTTCGTGGAGCGCTACCTGGACAAGCCGCGCCACGTCGAGACGCAGTGCCTGGCGGACCAGCACGGCAACGTGGTCGTGGTCTCCACCCGTGACTGCTCGCTCCAGCGCCGCCACCAGAAGCTGGTCGAGGAGGCTCCCGCGCCGTTTCTCTCCGAGGAGCAGAACGCCCAGCTGTACGCGGCGTCCAAGGCCATCCTCAAGGAGGCCGGCTACGTCGGCGCGGGCACCGTGGAGTTCCTGGTCGGCAACGACGGCACGATCTCCTTCCTGGAGGTCAACACCCGTCTCCAGGTCGAGCACCCGGTCACCGAGGAGGTCGCCGGCCTGGACCTGGTCCGCGAGATGTTCCGCATCGCCGACGGCGAGGAGCTGGGCTACGGCGACCCGGTCATAAGGGGTCACTCCTTCGAGTTCCGGATCAACGGCGAGGACCCGGGCCGCAACTTCCTGCCCGCCCCGGGCACGGTGACCGTGTTCGCCCCGCCGAGCGGCCCCGGCGTCCGGCTGGACGCGGGCGTGGAGTCCGGTTCCGTGATCGGCCCCGCCTGGGACTCGCTGCTGGCGAAGCTCGTGGTGACCGGCGCGACCCGTGAGCAGGCCCTCCAGCGCGCGGCCCGTGCGCTGGCCGAGTTCGACGTCGAGGGCATGGCCACGGCCATCCCGTTCCACCGCGCGGTCGTCGTGGACCCGGCGTTCGCCCCGGCGGACGGCACCCCGTTCACGGTCCACACCCGGTGGATCGAGACCGAGTTCGTCAACGAGATCAAGCCCTTCACCGCCCCCGCCGACGCGGAGCCGGAGGAGGAGACCGGGCGTGAGACGGTCGTCGTCGAGGTCGGCGGCAAGCGCCTGGAGGTCTCGCTGCCGTCGTCGCTGGGCATGTCCCTGGCCCGTACCGGGCTCGCGGCGGGCGCCAAGCCCAAGCGCCGCGCGGCGAAGAAGTCCGGCCCGGTGGCCTCCGGCGACACCCTGGCGTCCCCGATGCAGGGCACCATCGTCAAGATCGCCGTCGAGGAGGGCCAGCAGGTGCAGGAGGGCGACCTCGTCGTCGTCCTGGAGGCCATGAAGATGGAGCAGCCGCTGAACGCGCACCGCGCCGGCACCATCAAGGGCCTGACCGCCGAGGTCGGCAACTCGCTCTCCTCCGGCGCCGTGATCTGCGAGATCAAGGACTGACCGAGGACACGACGTCCAGCGGAGCGGCCGGCCGGCGCCGGACGTTCCGCCCCGGGCCCCCGCGGAGCCGAGAAGGCGCCCGCGGGGGCCCGGCCGTTTCGCGTGCGCACGCGCGTACGGGCGCCCCGGCGCCGACGGCGATGGGGCGGCCCGGGGCCCCGCGATGGCATCCTGGATGCCGGGGCGGACGGAAGAGGGAGGACCTCGCGATGGTGACGAGCACGGCGACGAGCGCGGCACGGACGCCGTCCCGGCCCATGCGCGCCGACGCGCGCCGCAACTACGAGCGGCTGCTCGGCGAGGCCCGTACCGCCTTCGCGGAGCACGGCACCGACGTGGCGCTGGAGGACATCGCGCGCCGTGCGGGCGTCGGCATCGGCACGCTGTACCGGCACTTCCCGAACCGGCACGCGCTGATGAACGCCGTCTTCCAGGAGGCCCTGGCCGAGCTGATCAGCCGTTCCCGCGAGCTCGCGGCGGCGGAGCAGCCGTGCCGGGGGCTGGTGGAGTGGCTGGGCGCGATCATCACGCACGCGGGCGCGTACCGGGGCCTGGCGCAGGCGCTCATGTCGACGTCACGGGACGAGACTTCGGCCCTGTCGCAGTGCAATGTGCCGCTGCGCGAGGCCGGTTCGGTGCTGCTGGCGCGGGCCCAGGCGTGCGGGGCGGTGCGGGCCGAGGTCTCCATCGACGACCTGATGCAGCTGACGAACGCGATCGCGCTGGCGTCGGAACAGTCGCCGGACGATCCGGAACTGGCGGACCGGCTGCTGGCGCTGACCCTGCGAGGGCTGAAGGGGTCGGCGTCGGACGACAGTTGACGCCCCGTCGGCTCACGACCGGTCGGCCCCCGCCCCGTCGGCTCACGCCCCGTCGGCTCACGACCGGTCGGCCCCCGCCCCGTCGGCTCACGACCGGTCGGCTCACGGCCGGTCGGCCCCCGGGACGACGTTCGGCGGTCGGCCCCCCGCCGACGGCCGGCGACTGACAGCGGTGGTCGGCGGAGACGGAGGCGGGCGCCGACGCGGGGGCTGCCGTACGGGCGCGCTCCGCACCGCCGCGCCGGTCCCGCCGTCCCGCCGTCCCGCCGTTCCGGCGTCCCCTCGGCCCGCCCGTCCCTTCGGCCTACCGGCGGCGCAGGTCCGCCACCCTGGGCCGGTCCTGCTGCCCCTGCCCCTGGCCCTGCTCCGGCAGCACCCCCGCGCCGCGCAGTTGCTGCCCGCCCGGCGCGCCGGGACCGCCACGGGTGCGGCGCTGGCCGGGGAGCGGCACATCGCGGCGGCCCTGCCGTCCGGGCGGGGGCGCCTCGGCCGGGGCCGGGCCGCTTCCCGCGCCCGCCACCGCGATCTGCACCCCCTGGTCCGCCAGGGCCTGGAGTTCGGTGGCGGCGCGGTCGTCGTGGGCCGGCGGCTCGTCCGTCACGAGACGGGTGATGAGATCCGTGGGCACCGTCTGGAACATGGTGTCGGAGCCGAGCTTGGTGTGGTCGGCCAGGACCACCACCTCCGCCGCGGCCTGCACCAGGGCCCGGTCCACGCTGGCCGAGAGCATGTTGGAGGTGGAGAGGCCGCGCTCCGCGGTGAGACCGCTCCCCGAGAGGAACGCCCGGGAGACCCGCAGCCCCTGGAGGGACTGCTCGGCCCCGCTGCCCACCAGGGCGTAGTTCGAACCGCGCAGCGTGCCGCCGGTCATCACCACCTCCACCCGGTTGGCATGGGCCAACGCCTGGGCGACCAGCAGGGAGTTGGTGACGACGGTCAGACCCGGCACCCGGGCCAGTCTGCGGGCCAGCTCCTGCGTGGTCGTACCGGCGCCCACGACGATGGCCTCGCCCTCTTCGACGAGCGCGGCGGCGGCGTCGGCGATGGCCGTCTTCTCGGCGGTGGCGAGATGGGACTTCTGCGGGAAGCCGGACTCCCGCGTGAACCCACCCGGCAGCACCGCACCGCCGTGCCGGCGGTCGAGGAGTCCTTCCGCCTCCAACGCCCGCACGTCCCGCCGTACGGTCACTTCGGAGGTCTGGACGACACGGGCGAGCTCACGGAGCGATACCGCCCCGTTGGCGCGCACCATTTCGAGGATCAATTGGCGACGTTCTGCAGCGAACACGAAACTGACAGTAACGTGACCGCCCGAGCGTTTTCAGCACTTTGCACCGAATAGCAGAAATTGGACACACAACGGGTCGCCAAGTGGTATAAGCGATCCCGTTGTTGTTCCGTACTGATCGTCCGACGGTCGTTCTAGTTCCCGAGTTGTCGGGAATCGTCGGGAGAATCCGGCGGACGCCGGGCTCCCGGCGGCCCTACGCCTCGCCCGCCCGCTTACGGGTGTGCAACTGGCGGGCCACTTCCCCGATCGAACCCGACAGCGACGGGTACACCGTAAAGGTGTTTGCGATCTGTTCGACCGTCAGATTGTTGTCAACCGCGATCGAGATGGGGTGAATCAGCTCGCTCGCCTTCGGCGCGACGACACAGCCGCCGACCACGATGCCGGTGCCGGGACGGCAGAAGATCTTGACGAAGCCGTCGCGGATGCCCTGCATCTTGGCGCGCGGGTTGCGCAGCAGCGGGAGCTTGACCACCCTGGCGTCGATCGCGCCGGAGTCGACGTCGGCCTGGGTGTAGCCGACGGTGGCGATCTCGGGGTCGGTGAAGACGTTGGCGGAGACCGTCTTCAGGTCGAGCGGGGCCACCGCGTCGCCGAGGAAGTGGTACATCGCGATCCGGCCCTGCATGGCGGCGACCGAGGCCAGGGCGAAGACGCCGGTGACGTCGCCGGCCGCGTAGACGCCGGGGGCGCTGGTGCGGGAGACCCGGTCGGTCCGGACGTGACCGGACTCCTTGAGCCGGACGCCGGCCTCCTCCAGGCCCATGCCCGCGGTGTTCGGGATCGCGCCGACGGCCATCAGGCAGTGCGTGCCGGAGATGACCCGCCCGTCGGCGAGGGTGACCTCGACGCGGTCGCCCACCCGCTTGGCGGCTTGGGCGCGGGAGCGCGCCATCACGTTCATGCCGCGGCGCCGGAACACGTCCTCCAGCACGGCGGCGGCGTCCGGGTCCTCGCCCGGCAGCACCCGGTCGCGCGACGAGACCAGGGTGACGCGGGAGCCGAGCGCCTGGTACGCGCCCGCGAACTCGGCGCCGGTCACGCCGGAGCCGACCACGATGAGCTCCTCGGGCAGCTCGTCGAGGTCGTAGACCTGGGTCCAGTTCAGGATGCGTTCGCCGTCGGGCTGCGCGTCCGGTATCTCCCGGGGGTGGCCGCCGGTCGCGATCAGCACGGCGTCGGCGGTGAGCCGCTCCTCCGTGCCGTCCGCGGCGGTCACGACGACCGTGCGGGAGCCGTCGGCGGCCTGCAGGCCCTCCAGCCGGCCGCGCCCGCGCACCACCCGCGCCCCCGCCCTGGTGACGGAGGCGGTGATGTCGTGGGACTGGGCCAGGGCCAGGCGCTTCACCCGTCGGTTGACCTTGCCGAGGTCCACGCCGACGACCCGGGCCGGCCGGTCGACGGGCGGGGTGTCGTCCGCGACGATGATGCCCAGCTCCTCGTACGAGGAGTCGAAGGTGGTCATCACCTCCGCCGTCGCGATCAGCGTCTTCGACGGCACGCAGTCGGTGAGCACCGACGCGCCGCCGAGGCCGTCGCAGTCGACGACGGTCACCTCCGCGCCGAGCTGGGCGCCCACCAGCGCCGCCTCGTAGCCGCCGGGTCCGCCGCCGATGATCACGATCCGGGTCACGAAAAGTCCGCCTCGCATGTGTCATCCCGCGGCCGTCCGCCACCCCGGCCGGGGGTCCGGGGGATCGCCCCGGGGGAATGCAGTACGTACTTCATTGTCCCGCACGCGCCAAGGTGCTTCGCCCCGGGGCCCTCCATCCGTGCGCGACGCCCCGCACCGGGCCGCCCGCCGCGCCGCGCGCCGTCCCCGCCCCGCCCGTGCGCGCCGCCCCGCTTCCGGCCCCGGCCCGGACCCCCGTACGGGGTCTTCCGTCCCCGGAACCGGCGTTCCGGCCACGACCTCCCGTACCCTCGGTCTCATGTCGCTCTACGCCGCGTACGCCGGCAACCTCGACGCGCGGCTGATGACGCGCCGCGCACCGCATTCCCCGCTGCGCGGCACGGGCTGGCTCAACGGCTGGCGGCTGACCTTCGGCGGGGAGCAGATGGGCTGGGAGGGCGCGCTCGCCACGGTGGTGGAGGCACCCGGCTCGCAGGTCTTCGTGGCGCTGTACGACATCGCGCCGATGGACGAGGACTCCATGGACCGCTGGGAGGGCGTCGGCCTCGGCATCTACCGGCGGACGCGGGTGCGCGTGCACACCCTGGACGGCGAGGAGCCGGCCTGGGTCTACGTGCTGAACGGGTACGAGGGCGGGCTGCCCTCCGCCCGCTACCTGGGCGAGATCGCGGACGCCGCGGAGTCCGCGGGCGCACCGCACGACTATGTGATGGAACTGCGCAAGCGCCCCTGCTGACCCAGCCGACCAGCATTTTTGTCTGATTGCACGAGAAAGCGCGCGCAGACTCTGCGCAGAGGCATCTACGCGCGTAGGGAATCAGCGGTTACGCTCATCCGCGTGAACGCATCAGTTATTCCGGACCACATCCAGGGCGACCCGCGGGCCGCCGCCGACGCCGCCGCCGCACGCCTGCGCGAGCTGACCGGTGCCGAGACCCACGACGTCGCGCTCGTGATGGGCTCCGGCTGGGCTCCGGCGGGCGACGCGCTCGGCACTCCGGAGGCCGAGTTCCCGGTGACCGAGCTGCCGGGCTTCCCGGCGCCCGCCGTGCAGGGCCACGGCGGCACGATCCGTTCGTACCGGATCGGCGAGAAGCGCGCGCTGGTCTTCCTGGGCCGCACGCACTTCTACGAGGGCCGGGGCGTCGCCGCCGTCGCGCACGGGGTGCGCACCGCCGTCGCGGCGGGCTGCAAGACCGTCGTGCTGACCAACGGGTGCGGCGGCCTGCGCGAGGGCATGCGCCCCGGGCAGCCGGTCCTGATCAGCGACCACATCAACCTGACGGCGGCGTCCCCCATCGTCGGCGCGAACTTCGTCGACCTGACCGACCTGTACTCGCCGCGGCTGCGGGCGCTGTGCAAGGAGGTCGACGAGACCCTCGAAGAGGGCGTGTACGTGCAGTTCCCCGGGCCGCACTACGAGACGCCCGCCGAGATCAACATGGTCCGGGTCATGGGCGGCGACCTGGTCGGCATGTCCACCGTGCTGGAGGCGATCGCCGCACGGGAGGCGGGGGCCGAGGTGCTGGGCATCTCCCTGGTGACGAACCTGGCGGCCGGGCTGAGCGGCGAGCCGCTCAACCACGAGGAGGTGCTCCAGGCGGGGCGCGACTCCGCGACCCGGATGGGCGCGCTGCTGGCCCGGGTGCTCGAACGGATCTGAGCCGCCCCGGCCGGCCCGCGCCCGGCCCCGCTCACGGCGGGGCCCGCCCGGGCCCGCCCCGGCCGGTCCGGGCCGACGCGGCCTGTGCCTGCGCGGTCCGGGCCGGCGCGGTCCGTGACCGCCCGGCGCGGTGGGCGCGGACCGGCGTCCGGCCGTCGCCCGCGCCCCGGTGGCCCCCGGCGCTCCTCCCCACCATCCCGCAGAAAGGCGGACCCCATGCAGCAGGACCTCATGGCCCGGGCCAGGACGTGGCTCGCGGAGGACCCCGACCCCGAGACCCGTGAGGAGCTGGCGGCGCTCGTCGAAGCCGCGGACGCCGGGAAGGCGGGGAGCGCCGACGAGCTCGCCGCGCGGTTCGCCGGCACGCTCCAGTTCGGCACGGCCGGGCTCCGCGGCGAGCTGGGCGCCGGGCCGATGCGGATGAACCGCGCCGTCGTCATCCGGGCCGCGGCCGGGCTCGCCGCGTACCTCAAGGCCGAGGGGCGGGGCGACGGGCTCGTCGTCGTCGGGTACGACGCCCGGTACAAGTCGGCCGACTTCGCGCGCGACACCGCCGCCGTGATGACGGGCGCGGGCCTGCGCGCGGCCGTGCTGCCCCGCCCGCTGCCCACCCCGGTGCTCGCGTACGCCATCCGGCGTCTGGGCGCCGTCGCGGGCGTCGAGGTGACGGCCAGCCACAACCCCCCGCGCGACAACGGATACAAGGTCTACCTCGGCGACGGCTCGCAGATCGTCCCCCCGGCGGACGCCCGGATCGCCGCCGAGATCGCCGCGGTCGGCCCGCTGGACACCGTGCCCCGCCCCGACGGCGGCTGGGAGATCCTCGGCGACGAGGTCCTGGACGCCTATCTGGCCCGTACGGACGCGGTGCTCGCCGCCGGGTCGCCGCGCACCGCCCGGGTCGTGTACACGGCGATGCACGGCGTCGGCGCCTCCGTGCTGACCGCCGCCTTCGCCCGCGCCGGGTTCCCGGAGCCGGTGCGGGTCGCCGAACAGGCCGAGCCCGACCCGGCGTTCCCCACCGTCGCCTTCCCCAATCCGGAGGAGCCCGGCGCGATGGACCTGGCCTTCGCCACCGCGCGCCGGGCCGGGCCCGACCTCGTCATCGCCAACGACCCGGACGCCGACCGCTGCGCCGTCGCCGTACCGGACCCGGCGGCCGACGGGGGCTGGCGGATGCTCAGCGGCGACGAGGTCGGCGCGCTGCTCGCCGCCCATCTGGTGGACCGGGGCGCGACGGGCGTGCTCGCCGAGTCGATCGTGTCGTCCTCGCTGCTGGGTCGGATCGCCGGGAAGGCGGGCCTGGGCTACGAGGAGACGCTGACCGGCTTCAAGTGGATCGCCCGCGTCGACGGCCTGCGCTACGGGTACGAGGAGGCGCTCGGCTACTGCGTCGACCCGGACGGCGTGCGCGACAAGGACGGCATCACGGCCGCGCTGCTCGTCGCCGAACTCGCCTCCGTGCTCAAGGAGCGCGGGCGCACGCTGCTCGACCTTCTCGACGACCTGGCGGTCGAGCACGGGCTGCACGCCACCGGCCAGTTGTCGGTCCGGGTGGAGGACCTGTCGGTCATCGCGGACGCCATGCGGCGGCTGCGCGAGCACCCGCCCGTCTCGCTCGGCGGCCTCGACGTGGTCTCGGCCGAGGACCTCTCGCGGGGCTCCGCGCAGCTGCCGCCCACCGACGGGCTGCGCTACCGCCTGCGGGGCGCCCGGGTGATCGTCCGCCCCAGCGGCACCGAGCCGAAGCTGAAGTGCTACCTGGAGGCCGTGGTGCCGGTCGGCTCGGCGGACGAACTGCCGGCGGCCCGCGCGGAGGGGGCCCGGCTGCTGGCCGGAATCAAGCGGGACCTGGCGGCGGCCGCCGGCCTCTGACGCCGGGGGCCCGGGCCCCGGACCTGCGCCTATGGTCTCCGGGGCCTGGGTCCGGGCCTCCCGTCACGGGGCGGGCCCGGGATGGGTCCGGAAGTAGGCCCGCCGACCCTCTTCGAATCGTTTCTTCCGCTTCTAGCCCGCCCACGTCGGACGGGGGTCGGTCGAACGATTCGCCCAGGGGGGCTCACAGACATGCGGACGAGGCTCGGGCACACGCGAACGCGACGCGGGCGGGCGGAATACGAGCATCCGGGGCATGGACGCCCGGGGCGCGGGCGGGCGGCGGACCGGGGCCGACGGAACGCGGGCGGCCGGCGAGGCGATGCCGTCGCCCGCTTCCATGGCCGAGCCACTGCCGGACGACGCGTCCGCGATCCAGCGGCTGCCGCACGACAAGGGGCAGCTCCAGCGACTGGACCACAAGGTCGAAACCGACTGGTGGAACGCCTCGCTGGGCATCGGTTTCGGGCTCTCCGCCGGGCAGTTCAGCCTCGGTTTCAAGCTGTTCGGCATCGACATCACCCATGAGCACCGGGCGCAGACGCTGACCGGCGACCCGACCTACGCGAGCGCGCCGGGACGGGACGGCACACGGCCCTGGAAGGACTTCACCAACCGCTCCCGGACCAGCCCGATCACGGCCTGATCCCGGGGACCGACGGGACCCGTACGCCGCCGGTCGCCGGGCCGGCCGCGTGCGGGAGGAGGGTCCTCCGGCGCCGTGCCGCCCGCCGGCTCCTGGCCCCCGCCCCCCCCAACTCCCTCAGACGCACCCGCAGTTGCTGCCGTACAGCACGAACCAGACCACGACCGCGGCGAGAACGGCGAGCAGGACCGTCCCCATCCGTCTCGCCCACCCCGGTCCGGTGTGCCGCCGCAATGTGTACACCGCGACCGGGCCGAGCAGAAGCACGGCCAGGGTGCCGAGCGTGATCCCGGGGCTCCTGTGCCAGCCCCAGGTCACGCCGATCACGACCCCCACGAGCAGAAGGCAGCTCAGCGCCTGGACGGCGAAATCGCCAACGGCCTCCCCGACGAGTTCCCCGAGGAACTCGCCGATGCGCGCCGCGACCCGGTGGGGCCGCCCGCGCCCGCGTCTGCGACTGCGCCCGTGCCCGCGTTCGGACGCGGCGGGCCGCCGGGAGCCGGCGATCGGCCCGGCGGGCTCCGGCGCGCGGTCGTCCGGCGTCACCGTCATGAACTCCCCCTTGTGGACGTACGACACGGCGTCTGAACGAGGGACGCCGCTGCGGCCCGAACCGTTCGCGGCGTCCGCGACCGCTTCCCCCCGGACGCCAGCCGTTCGATATGCCCGATATGACATGAATGGTGAGCAAAAGTACGTTCAGTCACGGGTCGACTACACCGTCGACCGCTCCCGGAAAGGAGAAAGTGACATGGTCACACGTTCCACCATCATCGCCGCCACGACCACCGTCGCGGTCGCCGCAGCGGCCGCGGCGGCCCTGGCCGCCACCGGTACCGCCTTCAGCTCGGACTCCTCCGAGACTCCCCGGACGCCCCCGGCCGCCCGGTCCGCCGCCCACGCGGCGGCCCCGCACGAGGGGTCCGCCGCCGCGAAGACCGGCGCCGGCAAGGCCGCCGGCGCGGGCGACGCGGCCAAGGCCGGCGCCGGCGAGAACGGCGCCGGAGGCAAGGGCGGCGACGACGCCGCGCGAGGCCGCGAGGAGGGCCGCGGCGACGACGAGGGCCGTGGCGGCGGCCGGGACGACGAGGGCGAGGGCTACGGCGAGGACGGCGGCTACGGCGGCGAGGGAGGCTACGACGAGGGCCGCGGAGGCGGCGAGGACCGCGGGGGCCACGACCGGGACCGGGGTCACGGCCGGGGGCGCGGGCACCACGAGGGCCCGGGCCGCATCCACTTCAACGAGCGCACCTACCCCGCCTACCCGGACGGCTGCGTCACAGCGGCCAGCGGCCTCGGCTCCACCAGCTTCAACATCTTCAACGAGAGCCGGATGACCGTCGAGGTCTTCTCCGGGGCGACCTGCGACAACGGCGGCCCCATCGCCGTCGTCGGCCCCTGGGGCGACACCGCGGGCGTGATCCCGCAGCACGTCCGAGGAGGCGTATCCGTGTTCGACGGCGTGGGCGCGAGCTTCCGGGTGATCAGGCACGGCCACGGAGGCGGCGGGGACGACTGGGACGACTGAACCACCCGCCTCGCCGCGCACGAAGCGCGGCCGACCTGGCATGAAGCATGCGTGACGCGGCTTGAAGCACGCACGATGCGGCATGGCATGACATGGCATCGCATGACACCGCATGACACGACATGACGTCAGCGCCATGACGCGAAGCGCCACGAAGTGAGGCGACCAGGGGCGAGGCGCCCAGGGGCCCGACCGCCGGAATCGCGCCGGGGCCACCCCTCCCCCGCCCATCCGCCTCACCCCCTCGCCGCTATTGGATAGACTGGTCTACCTAATAGCGGAGAGGGGCAGCCATGTCCGACACCAGAACCCCCGGGACGCGGCCGGACGCACGGCGGCGCGGGACCGCCCGGGGCCGGATCCTCGACGCCGCGGCGCGCCGGTTCTACGCCGACGGCGTGGCGGCGACCGGGATCGACACGATCACCGCCGAGGCCGGCGTGGCCAAGATGAGCCTCTACAACAACTTCGAGTCCAAGGCCGATCTGGTCCGCGCCTACCTCCAGGCCCGGCACGAGGAATGGCTCGGGCTCTACCGGCGGCGCCTGGCCGACGCGCGGGGCCCCCGGGAGGGCGTGCTCGCCGTCTTCGACGCGTACGCCGACCACGCCCAACTCGCCCGCGAGCACGGCTCCCGGGGCTTCCGGGGCTGCGGACTGCTCAACGCCGCCGCCGAGCTGCCCACCGGGGACGAGGGGCGCGCGGCGGTGCGCGAGCACAAGGAGGAGGTGGAATCGCTGCTGGCCGGCCACCTCCGGGAGCTGCTGCCCGGCCGGGAGGAGCGGGTCGGTCTCCTCGCCGAGCATCTGTCGTTCCTGCTGGAGGGCGCCATCGTGCGCGCGGGCCTCGAAGGCGACGGCGAGCGCGTGCGGCACGCCCGCGACCTGGCGGAGCGTCTGGTGGACGACCTGTGAGCCGGCCCGCCGGGCACGCCTCCGGAGCGGGGGCCGGCGCGGTCGCGGTGCTGGTGGCCTCGGTGCTGTGGGGCACCACGGGCACCGCGGCGACCTTCGCGCCGGGGGTGGGGCCGCTGGCCATCGGCGCGGCGGCGATGGGGCTGGGCGGGCTGCTCCAGGCGGCGGTGGCCGGGCCACGCGTCCTGCGGGCCCGTGACGATCTCCGGGCGCGGTGGCGGACCGTGCTGATCGGCGGGGCGGGGGTGGCGCTGTACCCCCTGGCGTTCTATACCTCGATGCGACTGGCCGGTGTCGCGGTGGGGACGGTCGTCTCCATCGGCTCCGCCCCGCTGGCGTCCGCGCTGATCGAGCGGCTCGTCGACCGGCGGCGCCTGACCCGGCGCTGGATGGCGGGCGCGGGGCTGGGACTGGCCGGGACGGTTCTGCTGTGCGCGGCCGAGGCGGCGCGGGCCGGTTCCGGTTCCGGTGCGGGCTCGGCCGCCGGGACCGTCGCCGGGGTGGGGCTCGGGCTGCTCGCGGGCGTGACGTACGCCGTGTACGCGTGGGCCGCGCACCGCCTCATCACGCACGGCGTGCCGTCGCGCGCGGCGATGGGCGCGGTGTTCGGCCTGGGCGGGCTGATGCTGGTGCCGGTGCTGCTCGCCACCGGCGCGCCGCTGACCGCCTCCTGGACGAACGCGGGGGTGGGCCTCTACATGGCGCTGGTGCCGATGTTCACCGGGTACGTCCTGTTCGGCTTCGGTCTGGCCCGGGTCCCGGTGAGCACGGCGACCACCCTGTCCCTGCTGGAGCCCGCCGTGGCGGCCGTGTTCGCGGTCCTGGTCGTGGGCGAGCGCCTGCCCGCCGCGGGCTGGGCCGGGATCGTCCTCGTCATCGCGTGCCTCGGGGTGCTGACCGTTCCCGCCCGCCGCCCGCGCGCGTCCCGCCGGGCCGGTTCCGGGCGGGCGGCGGCGGTGCCGGCGCCCGCGTACGGCGGGACGGCTTCCCGGACGTCCGATGAGTTCCGGGCGGCCGGGCAGTCTCCCCTGTGCACACCGAAGATTCGAACGAGGAGCGGGCGAGACCCATGGGACGCATCGTGATCAGCGAGTTCATCAGCCTGGACGGTGTCGTCCAGGCGCCGGGCGGGCCGGAGGAGGACACCGAGGGAGGCTTCGCGCACGGGGGCTGGTCGCACGCGTTCTTCGACCCCGAGGTGGTGGGCGGTTTCATCAACGACGCGATGTCCCGGACCGACGCGCTGCTGTTCGGGCGCGCCACCTGGCAGTCGATGGCGGCCGCCTGGCCCGACCGGGCCGGGGACCCGCTGGCCGACGAGATGAACGCCATCCCGAAGTACGTCGTGTCCGACACGCTGGGCGACGCCGAGGTGAAGACCTGGGCCAACACCACCCGGATCCCCGTCGACGAGGCCCTGGCCCGCGTCCGCGAACTGCGCGCGTCCGAGGGCGGCGACGTGCTGATCATGGGCAGCCCCACGCTGGTGCGGGCGCTTCTGGGCGAGGGGCTGGTCGACGAGCTCGGGCTCATCGTCATGCCGGTGCTGCTCGGCGGCGGGAAGCGGCTCTTCCCCGACGACGGCGTGCTGCGCACCCTCGAACTGGTCTCGTCCGTCACCGGTGCCACCGGCGTCAACGTCTGCGTCTACCGTCCGGCCTCGACGGCGTAGCCGGCCGGACGGTCACCGGGCGGGCGGGCCGCCCCGCCCGGTGAGCGGTCACGGCGTGTCGGGAACGCGCGGCCGCCGGTCCGCGCGACGGGCCCGCGCGCCGGCACCGGCCGTGTGTCACGCCGGGGCAGCCCTCAGCCGATCGCGAGCAGCACCACGAGAAGCACCGCGCCCACCGCCGCCGGCACGATCACCTCGTACGCCCACCGCACCGAGACCGACGCGTCCGGCGCGCCCGCGCTCGCGCTCGCGCCCGCCGACGCGACGGAGGCGCCTTCCGGAGCGGCGGACTCCGGAGCGGAAACGGACTCCGGAGCGGCGGACTCCGAAGCGGAGGCGGACTGCGCCGCGGCGGACGCCTCCGAGAGGGCCGCCGCCTTGGCCCGCTCCGCGAGCTCCCGCAGGTCCGCCATGGTCCGGTCGGCCGGCGCCATCCGGGACGCGGCGTCACCGAGTTCGGGGATCCCCGAGGTCCGGCCGGTGGGGTCCTGCGCCGAGGCCCGCATCTGCCGCCGGGACGCCCGCTTCCGCTGCCGCAGCGACACCGGCACCGACCACAGCTGGAACTTGGCGCCGTCCTCGGTGAACAGCTCGCTCGAATATCCGGCGCGCAGGTCCGCGACCTCGGTCCACGGCACGGTGATCGTCCGGAACGGGTTGCGGATCCGGATGCGCCGGTCGTTCGCGAAGACGACCGGCCGCACGGTGAACGCGACGACGAGCGGCACCGCGGTCAGCAGCCCGGCCAGCGCCAGCCAGGGCACCCGGCCGCTCCCCCTGAACAGGGCGTCCCCGCCGAGCCAGCAGATGATCAGAAGCAGCAGGACACCGCCTGCGATCCCGGCGGGCGACCGGAAGGTCCGGTCGGCGTAGGTCGGCTCGGTGGGCGGTGTGGGGCTCGTCATGGGGCCGATTCTGCCTGACGTGCCCCGGGGGACACAGGGGGGCGGCCGACCGCCCGCCGCGCGGGCCGCGGTGGAGCGGACCCCCTGTACACGCCGCTACGCGCGTAGATATGCTCCTCTGGTGACCATGCCCACCACAGCCCCCTCCCCCAGGCTCTCCACCGCGCCCGAGCAGGGAGGCACGCCCTTCTCCGGCGCGACCGCGTCCGACAGTGCGCTGCGTCGCTTCCTGCACGGGCTGCCCGGCGTCGACGCCGTCGGCCTCGAAGCGCGCGCCGCGTCCCTCGGCACCCGTTCGATCAAGACGACGGCCAAGGCGTACGCCATCGATCTGGCCATCTCGATGATCGACCTGACGACACTGGAAGGCGCGGACACCCCGGGCAAGGTCCGGGCCCTCGCCGCGAAGGCCGTCCATCCCGATCCGGTCCGCTACACCCCGCACCGGCTCCCGGCCGACCTCCCGGACGCGGTGCCCGAGCGTCCCGTCCCGCACACCGCCGCGGTCTGCGTCTACCCCGACATGGTGGAGACCGCCGTCGCCGCGCTCGCCGGGTCCGGCGTGAAGGTGGCGTCCGTGGCGACGGCGTTCCCCGCCGGGCGCGCCGCGCTCGACGTCAAGCTCGGCGACGTCCGCGAGGCCGTGGCCGCCGGGGCCGACGAGATCGACATGGTGATCGACCGGGGCGCCTTCCTCTCCGGCCGCTATCTCAAGGTGTACGAGGAGATCCTGGCCGTGAAGGCCGAGTGCGCCCGGGCCGACGGCCCCGACGCCCGGCTGAAGGTGATCTTCGAGACCGGCGAGCTGTCCACGTACGACAACATCCGCCGCGCCTCCTGGCTCGGCATGATGGCGGGCGCCGACTTCATCAAGACCTCGACCGGCAAGGTCGGCACGAACGCCACCCCGGCGAACACCCTGCTGATGCTGGAGGCCGTCCGCGACTTCCGCGCGCAGACCGGCGTGCAGATCGGCGTGAAGCCGGCCGGCGGCATCCGCACCTCCAAGGACGCCGTCAAGTTCCTGGTCCTGGTGAACGAGACGGTGGGCGAGGACTGGCTGGACAACCACTGGTTCCGGTTCGGCGCCTCCAGCCTGCTGAACGATCTGCTGATGCAGCGCCAGAAGCTCGGCACCGGCCGTTACTCCGGCCCCGATTACGTGACGGTGGACTGATCCCCATGGCATCCGCATTCGAATACGCTCCCGCTCCCGAGTCGCGCGCGGTCGTCGACATCGCGCCCTCCTACGGCCTGTTCATCGACGGCGAGTTCGCCGACGCGGCCGACGGCAAGGTCTTCAAGACGGTCTCGCCCAGCACCGAGGAAGTGCTGTCCGAGGTCGCGCGGGCCGGCGCCGAGGACGTCGACCGGGCGGTGAAGGCGGCCCGCAAGGCGTTCGAGAAGTGGTCGGCGCTGCCCGGTTCCGAGCGCGCCAAGTACCTCTTCCGGATCGCCCGGATCATCCAGGAGCGCAGCCGCGAGCTCGCCGTCCTGGAGACCCTGGACAACGGCAAGCCGATCAAGGAGACCCGGGACGCGGACCTCCCGCTGGTCGCGGCGCACTTCTTCTACTACGCGGGCTGGGCCGACAAGCTGGACCACGCCGGTTTCGGCGCGGACCCGCGCCCGCTGGGCGTCGCCGGCCAGGTCATCCCGTGGAACTTCCCGCTGCTGATGCTGGCGTGGAAGATCGCCCCGGCGCTGGCCACCGGCAACACCGTCGTCCTCAAGCCCGCCGAGACGACCCCGCTGTCCGCGCTGTTCTTCGCGGACATCTGCCGCCAGGCGGGCCTGCCCAGGGGCGTCGTGAACATCCTTCCCGGGTACGGGGACGCGGGCGCCGCCCTCGTCGCCCACCCGGACGTCGACAAGGTCGCGTTCACCGGCTCGACGGCGGTCGGCAAGGCGATCGCCCGTCAGGTCGCCGGCACGGACAAGAAGGTCACCCTCGAACTGGGCGGCAAGGGCGCCAACATCGTCTTCGACGACGCCCCGGTCGACCAGGCCGTCGAGGGCATCGTCACCGGCATCTTCTTCAACCAGGGCCAGGTCTGCTGCGCGGGCTCGCGGCTGCTGGTGCAGGAGTCGGTCCGGGACGAGGTGCTGGACGCGCTGAAGCGGCGGCTGTCCACGCTCCGGCTGGGCGACCCGCTGGACAAGAACACCGACATCGGCGCGATCAACTCGGCCGAGCAGCTGGCCCGGATCACCGCGCTCGCCGACACGGGCGAGGCGGAGGGCGCCGAGCGCTGGACGGCGCCCTGCGAACTCCCGTCCGCCGGCTACTGGTTCGCACCGACGCTGTTCACCGGCGTCACCCAGGCGCACACGGTCGCCCGCGAGGAGATCTTCGGCCCGGTGCTGTCCGTGCTGACGTTCCGCACCCCCGACGAGGCGGTCGCCAAGGCCAACAACAGCCAGTACGGCCTGTCGGCGGGCATCTGGACGGAGAAGGGCTCCCGCATCCTCGCGGTGGCGAACAAGCTCCGGGCGGGCGTCGTCTGGGCCAACACGTTCAACAAGTTCGACCCGACCTCGCCGTTCGGCGGCTACAAGGAGTCGGGCTTCGGCCGCGAGGGCGGCCGTCACGGCCTGGAGGCGTACCTCGATGTCCGATAACCGTCCGAACCGTCTGAGCGTGTTCAAGACCTACAAGCTGTACGTCGGGGGCAAGTTCCCCCGCTCCGAGAGCGGCCGGGTGTACGAGGTGACCGACTCGAAGGGCAAGTGGCTGGCGAACGCCCCCCAGTCCTCCCGCAAGGACGCCCGCGACGCGGTCGTGGCCGCCCGCAAGGCGTTCGGCGGCTGGTCGGGCGCGACCGCGTACAACCGCGGCCAGGTCCTCTACCGCGTCGCGGAGATGCTGGAGGGCCGCCGCGACCAGTTCACGCGCGAGGTCGCCGAGGCGGAGGGCCTGTCGAAGTCCAGGGCGGCGGCCGTCGTGGACGCGGCGGTCGACCGCTGGGTCTGGTACGCGGGCTGGACCGACAAGATCGGCCAGGTCGTGGGCGGGGCGAACCCGGTCGCGGGCCCGTTCTTCAACCTGTCGACGCCCGAGCCGACCGGCGTGGTCGCGGTCCTGGCGCCCCAGGAGTCCTCGTTCCTGGGCCTGGTCTCGGTGATCGCCCCGGTGATCGCGACCGGCAACACCGCGGTCGTCGTCGCCTCGGCCGCGTCCCCGCTGCCCGCCCTGTCCCTGGGCGAGGTGCTGGCCACCTCCGACGTGCCGGGCGGCGTGGTGAACATCCTGTCCGGGAGGACCGCGGAGATCGCGGCGCCGCTCGCGTCCCACCAGGACGTCAACGCCATCGACCTCACGGGCGCGGACCCGGCCCTGGCGAAGGAGCTGGAGACCGCCGCGGCGGACAACCTCAAGCGCGTCCTGCGTCCACAGCCTGTGGACGAGGGCGGCGCGGCCGACTGGTCGGCCGACCCGGGCACCCACCGGCTGACGGCCTTCCTGGAGACCAAGACGGTCTGGCACCCGACGGGCGCGCTGGGCGTGTCGGGCTCCTCGTACTGACCCGTCCCAACGGTGTGGCGGCGGCCCGCCTCCCAGGATCCCGGGAGGCGGGCCGCCGCCGTGTCCGCGCCGGCGCCGGAGGACGCGCCCGCGTCGGCGGGACCTAGGGGGTGTCCCGTAATCCGTGGTGGATCAGCGTGCGGCGTCGGATGTGGTGCATCGCAAGGCGGAGGGGCACCCGCATACGGGCCGTATGCGGGCGTTCCGACAACGCCGCGAGGCGCCGCAGCTGTCGTCGCACGCCCGCCAGGGATTACGGGACACCCCCCAGCCCGTACGAACGTGCGCGCCCGCGTCAGCCGTGCAGAAGCTGCGTCAGCTGTCCCACCACCGGCAGGTCCTTGAGCGCGCCGCCGCTGGTCAGCGGGTCGGTGACGAGGCCCGTGGTGAGCGGCTTGAAGTCGGCGACCTGCGTGCCGACGGTGTTGTC
Organism: Streptomyces tyrfis; assembly: GCF_037034285.1. Classification (NCBI taxonomy): domain Bacteria; kingdom Bacillati; phylum Actinomycetota; class Actinomycetes; order Kitasatosporales; family Streptomycetaceae; genus Streptomyces; species Streptomyces tyrfis. Next base: position 20,579 of record NZ_JBAGJZ010000045.1, read on the forward strand.
CAGCGGGTCGGTGCCGGTGCCGGCCAGCGGGTCCAGCCGCAGGTGCGTGACCGGCGCGATGCCGCTCTGGAGCGACTGCCCGAGCGCCCCGGACACCGCGTTGCCCGCAGCCTGGACGCCGGTGGCGGCGCCGTCGGCGCCCGCGGCCGACGGGAGGGGCAGGGGGGCCGCCTGGGCGACCGCGCCGCCGGCGCCCAGCGCGGCGCCGATCGCCGTGACGGTCAGACCCGCCCTCAGCAGGGCGCGGCGCCGGGACTTGTTCAGTACGTGACGTGCCATATGTTCCCACCTGATCGTTCGGTCGGGTAATCAATCGGATGCGTAGCGTAGTTGAGGTGTGATGCTCGATACCAACACGACGTCCGGGGGATCCCCTGCGCGGGTCAATGCCTCACACTCATGTCCTGTGAATTCCCAATCGACCCCGACCCGCGTCGTGCTGCTCGCCGGGCCCTCCGGTTCCGGCAAGTCCTCCCTCGCCGCCCGCACCGACCTGCCGGTGCTGCGCCTGGACGACTTCTACAAGGAGGGCGACGACCCCACGCTGCCGCTCGTTCCCGGCAGCACGGACATCGACTGGGACTCCGTGCGGTCCTGGGACGCCGACGCGGCGGTCGCGGCGATCATGGAGCTGTGCGGCACCGGGCGCACGGACGTCCCGGTGTACGACATCGCCACGAGCTCCCGGGTCGGCCGGGAGACCCTGCACATCGCGCGCACCCCGCTGTTCGTGGCGGAGGGGATCTTCGCGGCGGACATAGTCGGGCGGTGCCAGGAGCTCGGGGTGCTCGCGGACGCGCTCTGCCTGCGCGGCCGCCCGACGACGACGTTCCGCCGCCGGCTGCTGCGGGATCTGCGGGAGAGCCGCAAGTCGGTGCCGTTCCTGCTGCGGCGCGGCTGGCGGCTGATGCGGGCGGAGCGCCGGATCGTGGCCCGCCAGACGGCGCTGGGCGCCCACCCCTGCGGCAAGGAGGAGGCGCTGGGCCGACTGGCCGCCGCCGCGGCGGGCCGATGCCGCCGCACCCCCACGGCCCGCGAGACGGCGTGACGGCGGAAAGCCCGGCGGCGTGACGGCGTGACGCTCCTGGGACGATCCCTCGGGCGGCCCCGGCCCAGCCCCGACCGCCCCGCACGCCCGGCGAACCGCCCCCGCCCCCGCGCACGCCGAAGGGGGCGGACAGGCCCCCCGGCCCGTCCGCCCCCAGGGCGTTCCCCCCTCCGTCCCCCGTGATCCCCCGTCATTCCCCCGGGTTCCCGTGATCCCCCGCGGTCCCCCGGTTCCCCCTGTCCCCCCGGACTCCCGGAACCCGTGCCCCGGACCGCCGCCTCCCCCGAAGCGGCGAACCGTTTCTCCCCCGTGGTCCCGCGATTCCCCCGTCTCCCGAGGCCCCCTGTCCCCGGGTTCCCCCGTTCTTTTCCCGCTTCCCCCGTTTTCCTGCTCCCCCGTTCCTTCAGGCCACCAGCTCGCCGAAGGACTCCTCCTGGTCACGGCCGAAGCTGAGGACCTCGTCCTCGCGCAGCCGGCGGAGCGACCGCCAGATGCTGGACTTCACCGTGCCGACGCTGATGTCGAGGATGGCCGCGATCTCCGGGTCGGTGCGGCCCTCGTAGTACCGCAGGACCAGCATCGTGCGCTGGAGTTCGGGCAGCCGGGCCAGCGCCTGCCAGAGCACGGTCCGCAGCTCCGTGCCGCGCATCGCGTCCGTGTCGCCGGGCGTCTCCGGCAGCTCCTCGGTCGGGTACTCGTTGAGCTTGCGCCTGCGCCAGGCGCTGATGTGCAGATTGGTCATGGTGCGGCGCAGATAGCCGCCGACCGCCGCCTTGTCGCTGATCCGGTCCCATGCCCGGTACGTCGAGAAGAGGGCGCTCTGCAGCAGGTCCTCGGCCTCGAACCGGTCACCGGTCAGGTGGTAGGCGGTCGCGTACAGGGAGGCGCGGCGTTCCCGGACGTAGGCGGTGAACGCCGTGTCGGCGTCCTCGGCCCGCGCCGGTCCCTTCCGCTCCCCCGCGGCCCCTCCGTACGCGGCCTCCGCCTGCTCCCCCCGGCGGCTTCCCCCTTCGCCCCCCACGGGCGCGTCGACCACCGTCATCCAGGGCCTGCGCCCCGGCTCGGCGGACGACGGATGCGGACGCCCGGCGCCACGGGTGCACCCCCGTGCTCCCCCGTGTTCACGGCCCCGTTCGAGCAGGGCCGTCCCCGTTCCGGCGCCGGGCTTCTCGGAGCTCCGGCCGACGTCGTGGAGACGCGTGACGACTGCGCTTGCGGTGATGCTGTGAGTTGCGTTCATCTCGCGCCCCCCTCGGTGGAGTCCGTCCGTTCCGTGTGCCAACGAGCTTGCCGGGGCAGTTTCATCACGCTGTCCGCCGACTGTCACAGCCCTGTCACAGGGCCTGTCGTCGGTGCGCGGCCCGCGCGCGGGGTGTACGAGTGGGCGCCGGCGGTCGAACTGAGGCTCCACCATGGGTCAGAATGACCAGCGTGCCTTTCCTGTTGCTGATCGAGGACGACGATTCCATCCGCACGGCCCTCGAACTCTCGCTGTCACGCCAGGGCCACCGTGTGGCCACCGCGGCGACGGGAGAGGACGGCCTGAAACTGCTGCGTGAACAGCGGCCGGACCTGATCGTGCTGGACGTGATGCTGCCCGGCATCGACGGTTTCGAGGTGTGCCGCCGCATCCGGCGCACCGACCAGCTGCCGATCATCCTGCTGACGGCGCGCAGCGACGACATCGACGTCGTCGTCGGGCTGGAGTCCGGCGCCGACGACTACGTGGTGAAGCCGGTGCAGGGCCGGGTGCTCGACGCCCGCATCCGGGCGGTGCTGCGCCGCGGCGAGCGCGAGTCCACCGACTCCGCGGCCTTCGGGAACGTGGTGATCGACCGTTCCGCGATGACCGTGACGAAGAACGGCGAGGACCTCCAGCTCACCCCGACCGAGCTGCGGCTGCTGCTGGAGCTGAGCCGCCGGCCGGGCCAGGCGCTGTCCCGGCAGCAGCTGTTGCGGTTGGTCTGGGAGCACGACTACCTGGGCGACTCCCGGCTGGTGGACGCCTGTGTGCAGCGGCTGCGCGCCAAGGTGGAGGACGTGCCGTCCTCGCCGACCCTGATCCGTACCGTTCGGGGTGTGGGCTACCGGCTGGATTCGCCTCAGTGAGCGATGCCGCCGCACGGGGCCTGCTCAGCGGGCTCCGCTGGACGAGCCTGCGCCTGCGTCTCGCCGTCGTGTTCGGGCTGGTGGCGCTGACCGCCGCCGTGTCGGCCTCGGGGATCGCGTACTGGCTGAACCGCGAGGCGGTGCTGACCCGTACGCAGGACGCGGCGCTCGGGGACTTCCGTCAGGAGATGCAGAACCGGGCCGCGTCGCTGCCGCTGCGGCCGACCAAGGACGATCTGCAGAACGCCGCCGTGCAGATGGCGAGCAGCTCGCCCGGCTACAGCGTGCTGCTGGTCGACGAGCGCGACACCGGGAAGCCGATCGTCGGCAACTCCGACCTGGACACGTTCACGCTGGACAACGTGCCGGCCTCGCTGCAGAAGGCGGTCACCGAGGAGCTGCGGGTCGGGCCGGGCAACAAGTACGAGTACCACCTGTTCTGGCAGCGGACGAGCATCCGCGGCACGCCGTACCTGGTGGGCGGTACGAGGATCATCGGCGGCGGCCCGACCGGCTACATGCTGAAGTCGCTGGACCAGGAGCGGCAGGACCTGAACTCGCTCGCCTGGTCGCTGGGGATCGCCACCGCGCTGGCCCTGATCGGCTCGGCCCTGCTGGCGCAGGCCGCGGCGACGACCGTGCTGCGGCCGGTGCAGCGGCTCGGGGACGCCGCGCGCAAGCTCGGCGAGGGCAAGCTCGACACCCGGCTCGTGGTGTCCGGCACCGACGAGCTCGCGGATCTCTCGCGCACGTTCAACAAGACCGCCGGCTCGCTGGAGAAGCGGGTCGCGGACATGAGCGCCCGGGAGGAGGCCAGCCGACGGTTCGTCGCGGACATGTCGCACGAGCTGCGGACCCCGCTCACCGCCCTGACCGCCGTCACCGAGGTGCTGGAGGACGAGGCGGACAACCTCGACCCGATGATCGCGCCCGCGGTGCATCTGGTGGTGAGCGAGACCCGGCGCCTCCACGACCTGGTGGAGAACCTGATGGAGGTGACCCGCTTCGACGCGGGCACGGCCCGGCTGGTGCTGGACACCGTCGACGTCGCCGACCAGGTCACCGCCTGCGTCGACGCCCGTGCCTGGCTGGACGCGGTGGACCTGGACGCGGAGCGCGGCACGATGGCCCGGCTCGACCCGCGCCGGCTCGACGTGATCCTGGCGAACCTGATCGGCAACGCGCTCAAGCACGGCGGCTCGCCGGTGCGGGTCGCGGTGCGGACCGAGGGCGACGACCTCGTCATCGAGGTCCGCGACCACGGCCCGGGCATCCCCGAGGACGTCCTGCCGCACGTCTTCGACCGTTTCTACAAGGCCAGCGCCTCGCGCCCGCGCTCCGAGGGCAGCGGTCTCGGTCTGTCGATCGCGATGGAGAACGCCCATATCCACGGCGGCGACATCACGGCCGCGAACTCACCGGACGGCGACGGCGCGGTGTTCGTGCTGCGGCTGCCGCGCGACGCCGAGCCCCTCACCCGTTCCGGGGACGGGGAGACCGACGACACCGCCGGGGAGCACGGGGCGAGACGCCGGGACGAGGAGGACGACGCGACGTGATGGACAGCAACCCCCGGACACGCCGTGCGGCGGCGGCGCTGGCCGGCGCCGCGCTCACCGCCGCACTGGCCGCGGGCTGCGGGATCAGGACCACGTCCGTGCCGGTGGACGCGGGGGCCGCGCCGTCCCGGGTGCCGTGCTCGATGCCTGCGGAGGACGTGACCACGCAGGCGCTCCAGGGCATCCCCGTGCAGGTCTATCTGGTCTGCTCCTCGCAGCTGGCGACGGTGGACCGCGCCGTGCGGGTCGACGAGGCGACCGCGAACCGCGTCCGGGTCGCGCGGGCGTTCCTGGCCGAACTGGAGCGGAAGCCGTCGGCCGACGAGCGGCGCGCCGGGTTCACCACGGCCGTCCCGGCGGACCTGCGGATAGGCGGGGCACGCGACGGCGACCCGCAGGGCGCCCTGCGGCTCAGCCAGCAGCCGGAGGACCTGTCGTCCGAGGCGCTGGCACAGATCGTGTGCACCTTCGCCGAGAGCCCGACGCTGGCCTCGGACGGCACGGTCCTGCTGGGCGGGCCCGGGAAGTACCCGGCGCGCGGCTACCTCTGCACCTCGGAGACCAAGGCCCGGCCGCAGGCGGCCACCACGCGGAGGACGGACCCGGACACGGCCCCGGGCGGGAGCGGGGGCGCGGCCACCACGCTCCCGGGCGGCACGGGCACGGAGCCCGCCGCCGGTCCGGCGACGGGCGACTGAGCCCGGTCCTGCGCGCCGTGGACGACGGTGGGCCGCGGTCCCGGGGGCGCGGGCCGCGAGCCCCGGACGGTGGCGGTGGGCCGCGGTCCCGCTCCCGCCCGGCGTCCTGGTCCTGTCCTCGGACTGCCGCCCGCCGTGCGACGGCGGTCCGAAGACAGGACCCGGGCGGAACCGATCCCGCCGCTCGACGCGTCTAGGGGTGCGTGCGTCAAGGTTCGGGCAACCACACTGTCATCCGCTTCCGCGCGGCCGGGGTGCTTCTCCTCGTCGCGCATCTGCTGTTCGTCGGGTGGCTGACCCTGCGTCCGCTGGATGTGCCCTGGATGACCGCCTCGAATCTGCGTCCGCTGGCCGGCATCAGAGCCGACCTCTCCCTCGGCCCGGTCGAGGCCACCCGCCGGATCGGCGGGGAACTGCTGCTGCTGGCCCCGCTCGGCGTCCTGCTGCCGATGGCCGGGGGCCGGGTGACCGTCTCCCCATGGGGCTCGATGGCCCGTACCGTCGCCGCCGGGGCGCTGATCTCGCTGGGCATCCTGCTCCTGCAGACCGGAGTGCCCGGACAACGCGTCGACGTCGACTCGCTGCTGTTGAACACCATCGGCGTGGCGCTCGCCCATCTGCTGGTCGTCCCCATGTGCCGGGCGCGGCTGCGCCGCAGGAGGCGACGGCGCACCGGGGCCGTGCCCCGCCCGTCGGACAAGGCGCCTCAGGGCTCGACCCCGACGATTCCCAGGGTCGGCATCGCACCGTAGAGCGACGCTTTGCCCCCGTTCGCCGGGCGACGATGGGTACATCGGGAGCACAACGGAACCGCTTCCCGGAAACCGTTCGCGAAGGAGCCCATCATGGCCGCACTTGTCCGCCCCCGCGACGGACGCATGATCGGCGGAGTGTGCGCGGCGCTGGCACGGCGCTTCGGCACCTCCGCGGGGACCATGCGCGTGATCTTCCTGCTCTCCTGCCTGCTGCCGGGGCCGCAGTGCCTGGTCTACCTGGCGCTGTGGGTGCTGTTCCCGTCGGAGGAGAAGTCGGCCGGCACCGCCTGGTGACCCCCGGCCCGTGACACGACCGCGGGGCGGGCGCCGGTACCCGGCCGCCCGCCCCGCGCGCGTGTGTCGCACGTGTGCGTACCGCTCGCGCCGGTCAGCCGCCGAGCGGGATGCCGTTGGCGGACAGGCCGCCGGTCTTGGCGCCGCCCGCCGGCAGACCGCCGAGCAGACCCTTGACCGGGGCGGTCACGCCGTTGACGAGCTTCTGCTGCCCCGTGCCGAGGAGCGTGGTGGCGGTGTCCTCGACGGGCGCGGGCTTGGTCACGGCCCCCAGCGCCGAGCCGACGGCCGGCAGGGCGGTGGCCGCGGCGTCGGCCGGCAGCACGGCGGCGGAGGCGGTACCCGCGGCGACGGCGGCGAAAGCGGCGCCGAGAGCGGCGACACCGAGGGTCCTGACAGCGGACTGCTTCATGGGGAATTCATCCTTGGGGAGGGGGGATGTGAGCGGCTCCGAAAAGTAGCCAGCCCACCGCCTTTCCCGCAAACACCCGCAACACGGAAAACGGCCGGGAATTCCGCGCCCCCGCGCTGCCCGGCCGTCTTCTCCGCATCCCGCGCGTCAGTCCGCCGAAGCGGTAGAAATGCTGGTCGCGGCGGTCTGCTCGAAGAGCCACTCCGACTTCAGCTCGGCGTAACCGGGCTTGATCACGTCGTTGATCATCGCCAGACGTTCATCGAAAGGAATGAACGCGGACTTCATCGCATTGACGGTGAACCACTGCATGTCGTCGAGCGTGTATCCGAAGGTCTCGCTCAGCTTCTCGAATTCATGGCTCATGCTCGTGCCGCTCATCAGCCGGTTGTCCGTATTCACGGTGGTACGGAAATGCAGCTTCCGCAGCAGCCCGATGGGGTGCTCGGCGTACGAGGCGGCGGCCCCGGTCTGGAGATTGGAGGTCGGGCACATCTCCAACGGGATGCGCCGGTCCCGTACGTACGAGGCGAGGCGGCCCAGCCGCACGCTGCCGTCCTCCGCGACCTCGATGTCGTCGATGATGCGGACGCCGTGGCCGAGCCGGTCGGCGCCGCACCACTGGATGGCCTGCCAGATCGACGGCAGGCCGAACGCCTCGCCCGCGTGGATGGTGAAGTGGTTGTTCTCGCGCTTGAGGTACTCGAACGCGTCGAGGTGCCGGGTGGGCGGGAAGCCCGCCTCGGCGCCCGCGATGTCGAAGCCGACGACGCCCTGGTCGCGGTACGTGTTGGCGAGTTCGGCGATCTCCAGCGAGCGGGCGGCGTGCCGCATCGCGGTGAGGAGCGCGCCCACGCGGATGCGGTTGCCGTCCCGGCGGGCCCGCCGCTCGCCCTCGCGGAAGCCCTCGTTGACCGCCTCGACGACCTCTTCGAGGGTCAGGCCGGCCTCCAGGTGCTGCTCGGGGGCGTACCGCACCTCGGCGTACACCACACCGTCCGCGGCCAGGTCCTCGGCGCACTCGGCGGCGACCCGGACCAGGGCCTCGCGGGTCTGCATGACGGCGCAGGTGTGTGCGAACGTCTCCAGATAGCGCTCCAGCGAGCCGGAGTCGGCCGCCTCGCGGAACCAGACGCCGAGCTTGTCGGGCTCGGTCTCGGGAAGCCCGTCGTATCCGTTCGCGAGGGCGAGGTCGACGATCGTTCCCGGGCGCAGACCACCGTCGAGGTGGTCGTGGAGAAGGACCTTGGGGGCGCGCCGGATCTGATCCCGGCCGGGCAGGTGCGGGGTGGGACTCATCATTGCTGCACTCTAGCTCCTACGCGCGTAGATCGCCCGGGTCGATACGTAACAGTGACCGCGAATACGGGTGGCGTACACCCGCCCTTCTGACACTGTTCTGCCATGGCACTGCGCGCACTCCCCCAACCTGCCGCGAGGCTGGGACGGGCCGTCGGAACGGCCGGAGCACCGACCGCGGTCAGCGGCGTGGTCCTGCTGCTGCCGGACGGCGAGCCCCTCTCGCACCGCCGCCCCTCCCTCCTCTCCTACACCCGTCGGCTGCCCCTGGCCCGCACCCTGGCCCGCACCGGCCGGGCGGACGGCCTCGCCGTCCACGTCGTGCGCTACCGCTGCCGCGGCTGGAACACGGCCGAGGCCCGGCTCGCCGCCGACGCCGAATGGGCGGCGGACGAGGTCGTACGACGCTACGGCGACGTCCCCGTCTGCCTGGCCGGCCACGGCATGGGCGGCCGGGCCGCCCTCCGCGCCGGCGGCCACACGGCGGTCAACTCCGTTCTGGCGATGTCCCCCTGGCTCCCCGAGCCGTCCCCCGACGCGTCGGAGCCGGAACCGGTGAAACACCTGCTCGGCCGACGGGTCCTGCTCGTCCACGGCACGAACGACGCCCGCACCGACCCCGAACTCTCCTTCCGGCTGGCCGAACGCGCCAAGAAGGCCAACCGCGACACCTGTCGTTTCGAGGTCCACTCCGACGGCCACGCCCTGCGCCAGCACCGCGCCGAAGTGACCGCCCTGGCCGCGGACTTCATCCGCGGCTCCCTGCTCGGCCGCTCCTACGCCCGCCCCATCGCCGACGCCCTCGCGGCCCCGCCGCCGCTGGGCCTGCGCATGCCCCTGGCGGCGGGCTTCGGGAAGTCGCTGCGGGGGTGAGGGACACGGCGATGAGTTTTCCCGGCCCGGAGAGTCTCACCCTCATTGTCGGCAGCACAGGAGAAACACGTGGCTCAACTGTTGAGGGTCCAGAACTTCAACGTCTCAAGTGACGGAATCGGCGCCGGTGAGGACCAGAGCCTCGACAGGCCCTTCGGCCACGTCGATCCCGAGAGACTGTTCGCCTGGGCCGGCGCCACGGCGAGCTGGCCCATGCGCACCGCGCCAGGAGGAAGCCGGGGGCTCGACGACTACCTCACGCGGGACTACAGACGCAACATCGGCGCCGAGATCATGGGCCGCAACAAGTTCGGCCCCCAGCGCGGGCCCTGGCACGACCACGAGTGGCGCGGCTGGTGGGGTGACGAGCCCCCGTTCCGCACCCCGGTGTTCGTCATGACCCACCACCACCGCCCTTCGCTCACGCTCTCGGACACCACGTTCCACTTCGTCGAAGGCGACCCGGCCACGGTCCTCGGGCAGGCGCGGGAGGCCGCGCAGGGCAAGGACGTCCGGCTCGGCGGCGGGGTCACCACCATCCGGCAGTTCCTCGACGCCGACCTCGTCGACACCATGCACGTTGCGGTCTCGCCCGTGAAGCTCGGGACCGGACTGCGCCTCTGGGAGTCGCCCGACGAGCTGCTCGACCGGTTCCACCTGGAGGTCGTGCCGAGCCCGAGCGGTGTGTCGCACCACCTGTTCTGGAGGAAGTGACACGAGGGCCCACTGGGAGATGCCGACACGGCCGATGTCGGCGCTTTCGTGAAGGGCCGAGCAGTTGCGGGCGTTGCCGACGCGGGCGGCGGCACTCGCCCGCGACTGTCGAACCGCGGGCACGGCCCCCTCCCGCCCCGACACCGGCCCGGTCCGCCACCAGTGGAACGGCAGCGAACTCCTCACCCTCACCACCTGGCACACGCACGTGGACCCGGTAGCCCAGCGCACCACCCGGTGGCTCCGCCATGAAGCCTGGAAGGACGGCACGCTGACGCGCACCGAGCTCCAGATCTTCTCCCTGCTGTGGTTCGGCCTGGCCGAGTTCACGGCCATGCTGCACCGGCGGGCTTCGCCGACGTCATCGCCCACGGCGGCTACCGGGCAGGCGCCGCACCAACAGCCGCAGACGACGTATGGACCTTCGAGGCCACCCGCGCATAGCGCACCCGCCCTCACCATCAAGCCGCCGGGGCAATCGTCGCTTGACGCGCTGCCGCGTCCTGCGGGACCGGGCCTGGTCCTCGGTGTCACGCGGCGACCTCCGGAGCTCCGCGTACCGCGTACCGCGTGAAGACCGATCGGGCACGGTCCGGTGTCTGGAGAATCCCGAAGATCACGGAGGACTCCCGGCCATGGAAGACGGAGGCGTAGGGCGGCGGCTGCGCGGCTGGTGGTATGACGGGCCAAAAACAGTGCGAACGGGCGCGGTGGCAGGATGACCGCATGGTGATGAATCAGCCGTGGACGGGGCTTCACGGCGACCTGCTGGCGGCGAAGGCATTGGTGTACGCCCCAGGCGGTTTCGCCTGCTCACTGCCGGTGCCGGAACCCGAGAGCACCGAGTACGCGGCTTGCGCGTTCACGCTTGACGGCCGCTCGGTTCGGTTCCGCGTGGCCAAGACCACCCCGACGAAGGCGGGCCAGTTCGTCACCGTGTGGCAGCGGTCCGAGGAGGGACCGATCCGGCCCTTCGACACCTCCGACGGGGTGGACCTCTTCGTCATCAGCAGCCGTGACGACGACGGCTTCGGGCAGTTCGTGTTCCCGCGCGAGGTGTTGTGCGAGCGCGGCATCGTCTCCCGCGACGGCTCCGGCGGGAAGCGCGGATTCCGCGTCTATCCGCCGTGGGTGACCACGGCCAACCGGCAGGCCCGCAGCACTCAGGCATGGCAGGTGAACCACTTCTTCAACCTCGGCCGGGACGAGCCTGCCGATCTGAGTCGCGCCCACGCCCTCTACCACCCCTGAGACTGACCAGCGGATCACGAGCGAAGCCGGAGCAGGACCGCAGGCGCGGCTTCAGGTGCTGAGCAGGCCGGGGTTCATACGGACGTACACCCCCGCACGCGCGGGGAGCACAGTTCCTGACCTGGGGGTTTAGACGGCGGAGTGGCTGTTTTTACTCACTTCCTGGAATCGCGACATTGCGAACAAAAAAACCCAATCGACGCACCGATCCGTCACCCCTTCCGCTTGCACGAAGCTCATGCCCGGCACAGTTGTCATGCGCTATGGAGACTACTCGGCGAGCGCCTGCCTCCGACAAGGAACGCCAGCCATCCCGAAGGGCCGCACGCCGGGTGGCTGGCGGAACCGGGGGCCGGGGCTGGGCTTCCGGGAGTGTGCTCGGCTCCGGCCGTGTGGCGTCGCACGGTACCGGGCGGCCGCCGTCGGATGGCTGTCGGTTGTGAGCGAGCGGTCCGGAGTTCCGGGAAATCTCCACCGCCGACGCGGAGTTGTGGGGTTACGGCAGGTCGACGATCGTGACGCCGCGCAGCCTGCGATGGAGGCGGGAGGCGAGCATCCCGGGAAGCCTGCGCTCGCCGTACGCGGAGAGCACGTCCAGCTCGGAGGTGTGCCATCCGGTGTCCGTGAGTCGGTAGAGGGTGCCCGAGACCCCGTAGAGCTGGGGTTTACGTACGCGCAGTACGGCGTACTCGGTCCGGCGGAGGAACGGGCACTGGCGTACGGACACGCGGGCGTGCTCGACGCACAAGGGAGGCATGGAGGTGATGGACCGTTCGGGCCAGGTCGGGGGCGAGTCCGGGCGGCGCCAATCGAGGAACAGCCAGCCCTGTTCGTTCCGGTCGGCCGGTTCGGCGCAGACCTGACATAAAAGGCGTTCCATGCAATGGCGTTGGCGCGATGTGTGCATGGAGGCGTACACAGGGCGCCCCTCCGGGGACTCCGACATACGAACCCAGAGGTTTCCGTGGTGATCGCGGTCGCCCGGACGGGGCTTCCGGTACGCGAGTTGGGGCCCGCTCGCGGCGAACTGGACCGTCAATTCGGATACAGCAGGCGTCAGTTCGTCACCGCGCAGGACGACGAACGGGGTCAGAAGTGGCACGATTTCTCCGGTCTCCAGTCGACAGTCGGGATCGGCAGTCGGCGGTCGGCGGTCGGGATCGGCGGTCAGTGAGCGGCGAACGGTGAACGGCGAACGCTGATCTGGTGTCCGCGACCTGCGGGGCGGCCGACGATTCGCGGCCCGCGAGGGTTGAGTCCGTCCCACTGCCGCCGCCTTCACACACGGGGCAGCCGGGCGGGGGATTCGAGTGACTAAGGGCTGTCCGGCATGTCAGCCTTTTGAGTGAAATCCGTGATGCGCAAGAGCCGGGGCCGTCAGCCCTGGCGCGGCCCGTCGAAAACCAGATCGTGCAACTCGGCTGCCGCTCCGGCCCGTTCGGATCGTGGGGTGCGGCGGGCGGGTCCGGCGGGACGGGGCGGTCGCGCGTGCGCCGCCCGGGCGCTCCTCGGCAACGGCCTGCGTTGTCACAGCAGTTCGCCTCGGCTGCGACGATTGGCGCGGACGGTCTCGGCGCGCAGCCGCTCCATCGGGTCGGCGGGCCGGACACGGGTGGGATCGGCTTCCCACTCGACGCCGCCGCGCACCGGTCGCAACGACCAGTACGGGCCGGCGGTTCCGCGGAACTCCCCCACTCGTTCGCCCTGTGTGGTGTCCACCATGAGCGCGCCGATGGCAGGGAGTCGTGGGGGTTCCTGTCCGTTGCACGGGGGGTCGTTCGCCGCAGGCACGACCGCTCCTCTCTGTAGCGCTTCCACTACGGGGCGCTCAGCATCGGCCTACTGTGAGTAGGTAATCAACATCTCGGAAGGGGAGGACACGTTGGTAAACCGCAATGAGCTGAATCCGGAAGCGAGCCCGGAAGCGGCCTTCGGCGCACGGTTACGCAGTTCACGGGAGGAGCGTGGCTGGAGGCAGGACGACCTCGGCGAGCGAATCGGGTATTCCGGGCGGCATGTCTCGGGGGTCGAAAACGGCCGTAAGTCGCCAACCCGCAGGTTTGCGACCGCCGTTGATGCCGCGTTCGGACTCGAAGGAACAGCCGACACATTCGAACGTGCGTGGCGTGAGATCCGGCACGGTGTGCTGCTACAAGGGTTCCCCGAGTACGTCGGGCTTGAGGGCCGGGCGGCCGAGATCAAGGTGTTCGACTCGGGTGTGATCCCCGGCCTGCTTCAGACGCGCGAGTACGCGCAAGCCCTGGCCGGAAGCGCCGCCGAGCGGGGCGGCATCACGCGCGAACAGGCGGATGAACGGGTCTCGTTTCTCATAGAGCGACAGGCGGCGCTGGTGCGGCCCCTGCCGCCCTTGTTGATCGCGGTGTTGGACGAGAGCTGCATCCGCAGACCTGTCGGCGGCCCTGCCGTCATGGACGCGCAGTTGCAGCATCTGATCGACTTCGCCGCACAGCCGAACACCATGCTCCAGCTCGCCCCCTACAGCCTTGGCGAGCAGCGCCCCTTCAACCGGCTGGTGAACCTGCTCACCCTTCAGGACCGGTCCGTGGTCTCCTATGTCGAGTCGCAGACGCAGGGGCACCTGGACCGCGAACTACCCTCCGTGCTACCGCTGGTGAGGGACTACCATCACTTGCAGGCCGTATCTCTGTCGCAGACGGCTTCCGTGGATGTGATCCACCAACTACGAAAGGGCACCCTGTGACGACCGACTGCACGACCCTGTGCTGGGTCAAGTCCTCCCACAGCGACAACGGCGGTTCCTGCGTGGAGTGGGCTCCGCGCGGTGTGGCCGCCACCGGCATGGTCCCCGTGCGCGATTCGAAGGACCCGCACGGCCCGGTGCTGAGCATCCCCGCCCACGCGTTCACCGCGTTCGTGACGGGCGTCAAGTCCCCGGATTTCGGCGCGATCTGACCGTACGTCGGGCGCGACGCGAGCCCCGCGACACTCCCCGCTCGGGAGTGCGGCGGGGCTTGCGGCCGTGTGGTGCGGCTCGCGTCCGTGTTGCGGGCCTGTGGGCGGTGCGCGCGAACCGGCCGTCGTGCCGACGCCGGGACTGTCCGCACCCGCGCGTGGGTATCCCTGTCGCGGACGGCTTCCGTGAATGTGATCCACCGGCTACGAAAGGGTGCCCCGTGACGACCGACTCCACGACCCTGTGCTGGGTCAAGTCCTCCTACAGCAACAACGGCGGTTCCTGCGTGGAGTGGGCTCCGCGCGGCGTGGCCGCCACCGGCATGGTCCCCGTGCGCGATTCGAAGGACCCGCACGGCCCGGTGCTGAGCATCCCCGCCCACGCGTTCACCGCGTTCGTGGCGGGCGTCAGGGCCGGAGAGTTCGGCACCGCCTGATCGGCGCGCCCTCCGCATACCGGCGGGACCGAGCCCCGCCGCCCCTCCCCCGGTTCAGTCCGGCAGCAGGTGGCCCCGGCGTGACAGCAGGAAGCGTTTGAAGGCCGCCACGGGCGGGGTGTCCGGGTGGCCGTCGAGCCAGGCGACGCCGATCTCGCGGGCCGCCCTCGGGGCCGTGACCGTCAGCTCGACGACGCCGGGGCGGGCCACCGCGGGCGGGGGCAGCAGGGCCACGCCGAGGCCGGCCGCGACGAGGCCGCGCAGGGTCTCCGCCTCCTCGCCCTCGAAGGCGACCCGGGGTCTGAAGCCCGCCTCGGCGCACAGGTCGTCGGTGATCCGGCGCAGGCCGTAGCCCGGTTCGAGGGTGACGAACTTCTCGTCGGCGGCCTCCGCGAGGCGGATGCGGCGGCGTGAGGCGAGGCGGTGGTCCTCGGGGACGACGAGGCGCAGCCGCTGTTCGTCGAGGCGGCGGGCTACCAGGTCGGGGGCGTCCGGGACGGGTGAGGTGAGGCAGAGGTCGAGGCCGCCGGCCCGGAGGCGTTCGATCATGGCCTCGCCGTAGTTCTGGACGAGCTGGAAGCGGACGCCGGGGTGGTCGGCGCGGAAGGCGCGGAGCAGGGCGGGGACGGTCTCGGAGCCCATGGTGTGCAGGAAGCCGAAGGCGACCTTGCCGGTGGCCGGGTCGGCGTCGGCCCGTACCGAGTCGGCGGCCTTCTCGACCTCGGCCAGGGCCCGCTCGGCGGAGAGGAGGAAGGTGCGGCCGGCGGGGGTGAGGGAGACGGTACGGCCCTTGCGGGCGAAGAGGGCGACGCCCAGGTCCTGTTCGAGCCGGACCATCGACCGCGACAGCGTCGACTGCGGGACGCCCAGCTCGTGCGCGGCGCGGGTGACGTGCTCGTGGCGGGCCACCGCGGCGAAGTGCGCGAGGCGCGGCGCGAGGACGGCGCGAATGTCTTCTTCGTAACTGCTCGGTGACAGGCGAGGCTGTGAGCTGGGTTCATGCGCCATGGGATCGATTATGGCGGTTTCATGCATTGGACGCATGAAACCGGGAGGCCTACGTTCGAAGCATGCCTCCTGCCAGTACCGGGGCGTCCACGCTCATCGTGGCCGCCTCGCCCCAGCCCTCCCCCGCCGTCGTCGCCCCCGTGTCCGCCGCGGTCGCCGGTCCCGTCGAGCCGGACCGTCTCGAACCCGGCCGCCCCGGCTACCGCCGGATGAGTCTCGCGCTCTTCGCCGCGGGCGTCGCGACCTTCGCGCTCCTCTACTCCACGCAGGCCCTGCTGCCAGCCGTCTCCGCCTCGCTGAACGCCACGGCCGGGCAGGCGAGCTGGACGGTCTCCGCCGCGACCGGCGCGCTGGCGCTGTGCGTGCTGCCGCTGAGCGCGCTCTCGGAGCGGTTCGGGCGGCGGCAGATGATGACCGCGTCGCTGGCGGTGGCCGTACTGGTCGGGCTGCTCGTGCCCTTCGCCCCCTCGCTGGGCTGGCTGGTCGCGCTGCGCGCCGTGCAGGGCGCGGCGCTGGCCGGGCTGCCGGCCTCCGCGATGGCGTATCTGGCCGAGGAGGTGCGGCCCAAGGCGCTGGTGGCCGCGATCGGGCTGTTCGTGGCCGGTAACAGCATCGGCGGGATGAGCGGCCGCATCCTCACCGGCTGGATCGCCCAGCTGTGGGGGTGGCGGGCGGCGCTGGGCGCGGTCGGGCTGCTGGCCGCGGGCTGCGCCGTCGCGTTCCACTTCCTGATCCCCCGGGCCCGGAACTTCACCCCCGGGTCGCTGAACCCGAAGGCCGTGGCGCGCACGGTCGGCCGGCACCTGGCCGATCCGCTGCTGCGGCGGCTGTACGCGATCGGCGCGCTGTTCATGACGGTGTTCGGCGCGGTCTACACGGTGATCGGCTACCGGCTGGTGGCGGCTCCGTTCGGCCTGCCGCAGGGCGTCGTCGGTTCGATCTTCCTGGTCTACCTGGTCGGTACGGTGTCCTCCGCCGCGGCCGGGAAGCTGGTCGCCCGGCTGGGCCGCCGGGGGGCGCTGTATCTGGCCGTGTCCACGACCGCCGCCGGGCTGCTGCTCTCGCTCGCCGACGAGCTGGCCGCCGTGCTGCTGGGCCTGGTGCTGATCACGGCCGGCTTCTTCGCCGGGCACGCGGTCGCCTCGTCGTCCGTGAGCCGTACGGCGACGACGGGCCGGGCGCAGGCGTCGGCGCTGTACCAGTCGGCGTACTACCTGGGTTCCAGCGCGGGCGGCACGCTCGGCGCGGTCGCCTTCCACGCCGGTGGGTGGGCCGGGACGGTGTCGCTGGGGCTGCTCGCGGTGCTCGGCGTCGTCACGGTCACGCTGTACGGCTCGCGGGCCGCGCGGCGCACGGCTCCGGCCCGGGGCCGGGCCGCGACGGCGTCGTCCGTGACCGGCTGAGCGGGCGGCGGCGCGCCCTGCCGGGCATCCCGTGGACGCCGCAGGGCACAGGGTGCCCCGTCGTCGGCCGGGGTGCCCGTCGTCGGGCGGGGCTCCCGTCGTCGGCCGGACGGCTTACGCCGCGTGCGATCCCCGCAGGGGGCGGTTCGGCCGGAATCACCGGCGCTCGTCACCGCGGGCGGCTCCCGCCGACGCGACCGAGGAAGTCCGCGACGGTTCGGGCGAAGCGGTCGGGGTCGTCGAGCCGTGGGTAGTGACCGGCACCCGGCTGAACAGCCAGTTCGCCATGCGGGAACGACTTCGCGATGTCTGCGGCGACACGGGGAAGCGGCCCCCCGTCCAGCTCGCCCGCGAGCACCAGCACCGGCGCGTCCAGGCGGGCGACGGCGGCGCGCGTCGCGGCGGGATCGAAGGCTCCGGGCATGGGGAAGGCGTCCGCCGCCAGAAGGTTGGTCTGTTCGGCCTCGGTCGCGGCATGGGCCTGTGCTGCGGCGTCCCAACGCCCGTAGGGGAACGGAACGATGGCCTCGACGTCGGCAGCAGCCTTGGCTCCGGTGCCGGTGCCGATCCCGGAGCCCGCCCCGGACCCGGCCCGGATGCGGGGTCCGGGCCGGGATTCAGGTACAGAACCGAGACACACGGCACACAACCATCGGCTCCCCGCCGCACGTCTAGTGGGCAGGACCATGTCACCGCTCGGAAAGGGGAGTCGGCGGAGATGAGAAGCACGGGAAACACGGGGGGAACCCGGACGCGGCGCGTGCTGGCGGCGTCCGTCGCCGGGCTGACGGCGGTACCCGCCTTCGTGCTCGGCACCGGGGGAACGGCGCAGGCGGCGTCCTGCACGTCGTCGGCCGGGCCGTACCAGAAGCAGGTCGAGAAGTATCTGCACCGGCCGGTCGACGGCAAGCAGTCGGCCGCCGACTGCAAGGCGATCCGGTCATTCCAGAACACCTACGGGGTCACCCCCGCGATCGGTTACGCCGGTACGGTCACCTGGCGCACCATGAAGACCCTCACGGCCCAGAAGGCGGCCGGCAAGAACCCGAACAAGGACAAGAAGTGCCCCACGAACAAGGGGCGCATCGCGTGTGTGGACCTGACCCGGCAGCTGACCTGGATCCAGGACGGCAAGAAGCTGAAGTTCGGTCCGGTGCCGGTGCGGACCGGGCGGGACGGGTACGAGACCCGGACGGGTCTGAAGAAGGTCTACTGGCGCAACATCGACCATGTGTCGACGCTGTACAACGTGCGGATGCCGTACGCCCAGTTCTTCGACGGCGGGCAGGCGTTCCACTCGGTCGGCGTGAAGATGTGGAACAACCCGGGGTCGCACGGCTGCGTCAACATGCGGAGCGCGGACGCGAAGGCGTACTGGAAGCTGCTGCGGAAGGGCGACGACGTGTTCGTGTACGGGCGCAAGCCCGGGACCTGACCGGGGTCCGACCGGGGCCTGGTCCCGGCCGGGCTCTGGTCCCGAACGGGGTCCGGCCGGGACCTGTCCCGAACGCAACCGGGATCTGACCGGGACCCGGCCGGAGTCCCGCCGGGGCGGGACGTGTGCGGGGCGCGCGCGGGCGGGGCACGGGGCGGTACTTGCCGGAATGCGCGCGGCTTCGGCGCTTCCGGGGCGCGTTGTCAGTGGTCTGTTGTAGCTTCCGAAGTGCCGAAGCGAACGGTGTCACAGCGCGACAGGGGTGGAGCGATGAGTGATCTGACAGTGGCGGGCGGGGCGTCCGACGTCGACAGCCGTCTGGAGGGATACCGGGTCGAGCTGACCGGCTACTGCTACCGGATGCTCGGCTCGGCCTTCGAGGCGGAGGACGCGGTGCAGGACACGCTGGTGCGTGCCTGGCGCAACTTCGAGAAGTTCGAGGGGCGGTCGTCGCTGCGCTCCTGGCTGTACCGCATCGCCACCAACGTCTGTCTGGACATGCTGAACGCGGGCAACAAGCGGGCGCGGCCGGTCGATCTGTCCGGCCCGACGCCGCTCGCCGAGGCCGCGCTCAACCCGCTGCCGGAGAACGTCTGGCTGGAGCCGATGCCGGACGGGCGCATCCTGCCGTCGCTCGACGACCCGGCGGAGGCCGCGGTGGCGCGGGAGTCGGTGCGTCTCGCGTTCGTCGCGGCGCTGCAGCATCTGCCGCCCAAGCAGCGGGCCGTGCTGATCCTGCGCGAGGTGCTGGCCTGGAAGGCGAGCGAGGTCGCCGAGCTGCTCGACACCACGGTCGCCTCGGTGAACAGCGCCCTCCAGCGGGCGCGGGCCACCCTCACGGAGCAGGGCGGCAAGCCCGCCGACGCGGCGAACCCGCTCGACGAGGAGCAGCGCAAGCTGCTCGACCGGTACGTCGCCGCCTTCGAGGGGTACGACATGGCGGCGCTGACGGCGCTGCTCCACGAGGACGCCGTGATGACGATGCCGCCGTTCGACCTCTGGCTCCGGGGGCACGACGACATCACCGGATTCATGCAGACCATCGGCGCTGGCTGCGCGGGCTCGCGACTGGTGCCGACGGCAGCGAACGGTTCCCCGGCGTTCGCGCACTACAAGCCGGACCCGGAGGGGGCGGGCTTCGTGCCGTGGGCCGTGCAGGTGATCGACGTCTCGGAGGGTTCCATCACCGGGCTGCACTGCTTCCTGGACACGCAGCGCTGGTTCCCGCTGTTCGGGCTGCCGGACCGCCTGGACGCCGAAGCGGCGTGAGGCACGGCCGGCATGCGTGAGACGCCACGCATGGGGCGCGCGGCGTGTCAGGCTCGGTGTATCAGGCTGCACATACGAGGCGCGGTGTACGGAACGGGCTGCCGGCGGGGCGGGGGCGCCGACGGCCGGGGCTGAGGGCGGAGCGGGGCGGGGCGCGCGGGGTCCGTGACCCGGGCGGGGCGCGTCTCAGTGGTCCGCCCCGTAGCCCCCGCGACCCCCGTAGCCCCCGTAGTCCACGTCCACCACGTCGGCCAGCCCCAACAGGTCGAGCAGTCCGCGCAGTTCGGGCGGGGCGTTGCGCAGGCGCAGGCGTTTGCCGCCCGCGCGGCGTGCGACGAGGCCCAGGCGCGCGATGGCCTCGGCCAGCACCAGGTCCGCCCGCACCACGCCGCCCACGTCGCAGTCCACGCCGTCGCCCGGGAGGCGGACGGCGCCCTCGGCGTCGTACAGCAACGACTCCAGCCGGGCGCAGAGTTCCGGGACGGCGGCGCGGGTGACCCGGCCGGTGACGACAAGAACGTTCGGGGTCATCGATTCCACGTCAGGCAGACCGGGGCGGCGGCCGAAACTCATCGCCGTCCGACCCGCCCGCGCTCCGCTCCCGCCCGCCCCCGCCCGCCCGCGCTCCGCCCCGCCGTCGCGCCGCCCGCCCTTCTCCCACCGGGCCCGGGCGGCGGCTGCCGCTCCCTCCTCCCGTACTCCTCCCCCGCTCGACCACCCGGACACGGACCGACGATCTTCCGTCAACTCCGGTCATCTGTACGCCTGCTGTGAACCTCCGCGGTCCATTCCCCCTCTAGGTACATGACCGGTCGGTGCCGCAGCGACGGCCGGACCCGCCGTCCGAGTGGCGCCGACTGACCAGTGGCCCTCGTGGGCCGCCTGATTCTCCAGGGGGAGAGTTGCGCAAACACGTGAGAAGCGCGTGTGTCCCGACCATCGCCGCGGCCGCCGCCGTGGCTCTCGCGGCGGGGATGACCACCCCGGCCGCGGCCCAGCCCACACCCGCCCGCCAGGCGGGCGCCACCGCCGGGACGACGCACGAGCTGACGCTCATCACCGGCGACCGCGTCACGGTGGACGCCAAGGGCCGGGTGCTGCGGTTCCAGCCCGCGAAGGGGCGCGAACACATACCCGTGCAGCGGCAGACCCGCGGCGGGCACACCCTGCTCGTGCCCGCCGACGCCCACCGGCTGATCGACTCCGGCAAGCTGGACCGCCGGCTGTTCGACGTCACCGAGCTGAGCCGCGCGGAGATCCGCAGGGCCCAGAAGTCGGGCCTGAAGCTGATCGTCTCCTACCGGGGCGCGCGGGCGTCGGCCGCCAAGGCCGAGGTCCATGACGCCGGCGGCACCCGGGTCGGCCGGACCCTGAAGTCGCTCAACGCCGAGTCGGTGACCACCCCGGCGGACGACGCCCAGGACATCTGGCAGGCGCTCACCGCCAAGCCGGCGCAGGGCGTCCAGCGCACCACGGCCGCCGGGATCGACCGGGTCTGGCTGGACGGCGTGCGCCGGGCGAGCCTCGACAAGAGCGTCCCGCAGATCGGCGCCCCGACCGCCTGGAAGGCCGGTTACACCGGCAAGGGCGTCAAGATCGCCGTGCTGGACACCGGTGTGGACGACACCCACCCGGACCTCAAGGGCCAGGTCCTGGCGGCGAAGAACTTCTCCGCCGCGTCCGACACGAAGGACCGGTACGGCCACGGCACGCATGTGGCATCGATCGCCACCGGCACGGGCGCCAAGTCCGGCGGGAAGTTCAAGGGCGTGGCCCCGGAGGCCAAGCTGCTCGCGGGCAAGGTGCTGGACGACAGCGGCTTCGGCGACGACTCCGGCATCCTGGCGGGCATGGAGTGGGCGGTCGCGCAGGGCGCGGACGTCGTCAACCTGAGCCTCGGCGGCGAGGACACCCCGGGGATCGACCCGCTCGAAGAGGCCGTCAACAAGCTGTCGGCCGACAAGGGCGTGCTGTTCGCCATCGCGGCGGGCAACGAGGGCGACGACCCCGGCACGGTCGGCTCCCCGGGCAGCGCGGACGCCGCGCTGACCGTCGGCGCGGTCGACGACAACGACCAGCTGGCCGACTTCTCCAGCCGCGGCCCGCGGGTCGGCGACGGCGCGATCAAGCCCGACGTCACCGCCCCCGGCGTGGACATCACGGCGGCCGCCGCCCCCGGTTCCGTCATCGAGCGGGAAGAGGGCCAGAACCCGGCCGGCTATCTGACGATCTCCGGCACGTCGATGGCGACCCCGCACGTGGCGGGCGCCGCGGCGCTCCTCAAGCAGCAGCACCCCGACTGGAAGTACACCGAGCTCAAGGGCGCCCTCACGGCCTCGACGAAGCCGGGCGCGTACACCCCGTTCCAGCAGGGTTCGGGCCGGATCGCCGTGGACCGGGCGATCGCCCAGACCGTCGTCGCGGACCCGGTGTCGGTGAACTTCGGCACGCAGCAGTGGCCGCACACCGACGACACCCCGGTCACCAAGCAGATCACGTACCGCAACCTGGGCACGACGGACGTCACCCTCGACCTCGCGGTCTCCGCCACCGGCCCGAAGGGCGCGCCCGCCCCGGCCGGCTTCTTCACCCTCGGCTCCGACAAGGTGACCGTCCCCGCGGGCGGCACCGCCGACGTGCCGCTGACCGTGGACACCCGGCTCGGCGGCGATGTCGACGGCGGCTACTCGGCGTACGTCGTCGGGACCGGCGGCGGCCAGACCGTCCGCACCGCCGCTGCGGTCGAGCGCGAGATCGAGTCGTACGACCTCACCCTCAAGATCATCGGACGCGACGGCAAGCCGGCCGTGTACTACGAGAACGACCTGGCCGGCCTCTCCGGTCCGGGGCTCGGCACGTGGCTCCACCCGACGGGTGAGAACGGCACGGTCAAGCTCCGTGTGCCCAAGGGCGGTTACGTGCTCAACACGGCCGTGTACACCGACCCCGAGGACAGCACCAAGGGCACCGACTGGCTGACCCAGCCGAAGCTGGACATCAGCCGGAACACCAGCGTGACCCTGGACGCGCGCACGACGAAGCCGGTGGAGATCACCCTCCCCGCGACCGGCACGAAGGGCCTCCTGGCCGCGCCGGAGATCCAGTTCGACACCAAGGAGACCGGCTACGGCTACGGCTGGTTCCTGGACTCGTACAAGGGCCTGCGCACCGCGCACCTGGGCCCGAAGGTGACGGACGGCTCACTCTCCCAGCAGTGGATCGGCGCCTGGACCAAGGGCGCCGCGACCCGGTACGACATCGCGGTCGGCGGGCCGGTGACCCAGGCCGCGACCGGCTACAAGCGGAAGTTCACCGCCGGTCAGATGGCCAAGGTGAACCTGGCTCTGGGCGCGTCCGTCAAGGGCAAGAGCGGTCAGGTCGGGGTGTGGGGTCTGCTCCCCGGTTCCTCCGGCTCCTGGGGGGCCTGGTCCACGCACAAGGTCCCCGGCACCGTCACCGCGTACGTATCCGCCGCCGACAAGGTGAAGTGGGACTTCGGCTTCCTGCAGCAAGGCGGGGTGGATCCGGACGGTTACCCGAACATCGAGTCGGGCTACACGCTCGGCGACCCGCGGTCCTACAAGGCGGGCGGCACGTACACCAAGAAGGCCAACACCGCCGTGTTCGGCCCCGCGCTCGGCACCGACCTGGGGCTCTTCCGCGAGGGCGACGAGATCGGCGGGCAGGTGCCGCTGACGGCCGACGGCAGCGGCAACTTGGGTGCGCAGCCCTACGGTTCGGTCAAGACCGTGCTGTACCGCAACGGCAAGAAGCTCGTCCAGAACGACAACCCGCTGGAGGGCGAGCCCATCGCCGTGCCGTCCGGCGTGGCCGACTACCGGCTGACCACCTCCGTGCGGGTCTCCCCCAAGGTGTCGGCCGTCTCCAGCCGGATCGACGCCAGTTGGACCTTCCGGTCGAAGAAGACCGGCGCCCCGACCGCGCTGCCGGTCTCCACGGTCCGCTTCACGCCCAATGTGACGCTGGACGGCAAGGTCACCGCGGGCAGGACCGCGTCCGTGCCGGTGAAGGTCCAGGGCGCGGCCGCCGGAAAGAACCTCAAGTCGCTGACGGTGTACGTCAGTTACAACGGCGGCAAGACCTGGAAGAAGACCGCGGTCAAGTCGGGCAAGCTCTCCGTTAAGAACCCGGCCAAGGGGAAGTCCCTCTCCTTCAAGGCCGATGTCGTCGACAAGAAGGGCAACAAGTCCTCGGTGGCGATCTACAACGCCTACTTCGGCAAGTAGCCGCCGGTGAACCGGGGAACCCGGTGAACCGGGGAACCCGGTGAACCGGGGAACCCGGTGAACCGGGGAACCCGGTGAGCCGAGGAACCCGGTGAGCTGAGGAACCCGGCGCCGGGTCCCCAGTGAAACGGACCCGGCGGACGGAAGCGGCCCGCCGGGCGGAGGAATCCGCCCGGCGGGCCGTTCGCGTTCCCGGACGGGAGTGGGGTCCCGTCCGGTGCCTGGGGACGCCCGCCGCCGCGCGGGGCGGCGGGGCGTTACGCGATGCGCTCGCGCACCACCGGGGTCGGGGCGAACTCCGTGCCCTCCGGGGCGATGTCGTACGCGTCGGGCAGGGCCTGGAGGGCGTAGGCGAACTTCTCTGGGGTGTCGGTGTGCAGGGTCAGCAGCGGCTGCCCGGCCGTGACCGGGTCGCCGGGCTTGGCGTGCAGTTCGACGCCCGCGCCCGCCTGCACCGCGTCCTCCTTGCGGGCACGGCCCGCGCCGAGCCGCCAGGCGGCGACGCCGATGTCGTACGCGTCCAGCCGGGTCAGCACTCCGGTCGCCGGGGCCGTCACCACGTGCCGCTCGCGGGCGACCGGGAGCGGGGCGTCCGGGTCGCCGCCCTGGGCGGAGATCATGCGGCGCCAGACGTCCATCGCGGAGCCGTCGGCCAGCGCCCGCGCCGGGTCGGCGTCGGTGAGCCCGGCCGCGTCCAGCATCTCGCGGGCCAGGGCCAGGGTGAGGTCGACGACGTCCTTCGGACCGCCGCCCGCCAGCACCTCGACGGACTCGCGCACCTCCAGGGCGTTGCCCGCGGTCAGGCCCAGCGGGGTGGCCATGTCGGTGAGCAGCGCGACCGTCCGCACACCGCTGTCGGTGCCCAGCGCGACCATGGTGGAGGCCAGTTCGCGGGCGTCCTCGATGGTCTTCATGAACGCGCCGGAGCCGACCTTGACATCCAGGACGAGCGCGCCGGTGCCCTCCGCGATCTTCTTCGACATGATCGAGCTGGCGATCAGCGGAATGGCCTCGACGGTGCCCGTGACGTCGCGCAGCGCGTACAGCTTCTTGTCGGCGGGGGCCAGCCCGTCGCCGGCGGCGCAGATCACCGCGCCGGTGGTGTCCAGGACGTCGAGCATCTCCTCGTTCGAGAGGCGGGCGCGCCAGCCGGGGATGGACTCCAGCTTGTCGAGGGTGCCGCCGGTGTGGCCCAGCCCCCGGCCGCTGAGCTGCGGCACGGCGGCGCCGCACGCGGCGACCAGCGGGGCCAGCGGCAGGGTGATCTTGTCGCCGACGCCGCCGGTGGAGTGCTTGTCGGTGGTGGGCCGGGAGAGCGACGCGAAGTCCATCCGCTCCCCGGAGGCGATCATCGCGGCGGTCCAGCGGGCGATCTCGGCACGGTTCATGCCGTTCAGCAGGATCGCCATGGCCAGCGCGGACATCTGCTCGTCCGCGACCTCGCCGCGGGTGTACGCGTCGATGATCCAGTCGATCTGTTCGGGCGTCAGCTCGCCCCGGTCGCGCTTGGTGCGGATGACGGAGATGGCGTCCATGTGCGGGGAGTCCTTCCGGCCGGTACGTGCGTGCGTGCGCAAGAGTCCGGTACGACTCTACGCGCATAGAGGGTGGGGCGGGGAGCGGCCCTGCCCGCGGCCCTCCCGATGGGTTTCCCGATGGGTGGGAGGGCCGCGGTGGCCCGCGCCGGCGGTTACGGCCGCAGATGCCCCGGCCCGAACGCCTGCGGCAGCATCTCGTCGAGCGTGCGCAGCCCGTCCGGGGTCTGGAGGACCAGTTCCGGCCCGCCGAACTCGTACAGCAGCTGCCTGCATCTGCCGCACGGCACCAGGATCTCGCCCGCCCCGTCCACGCAGGTGAAGTGGGTCAGCCGGCCGCCGCCGGTGGCGTGGAGCTGGGAGACCAGCCCGCACTCGGCGCACAGCCCGATGCCGTACGAGGCGTTCTCGACGTTGCAGCCGGACACGATCCGCCCGTCGTCGACGAGCGCGGCGGCCCCGACCGGGTAGTGCGAGTACGGGACGTAGGCGCGCGTCATGGCGGTCCGCGCGGCGCTCCGCAGCGCGGTCCAGTCGACCTCGGCGGGGACGGTCACTTGCCTTGGCCCTTCCGGTAGATCAGCCCGTCCGCCTTCGGCATCCGCAGCCGTTGCGCCGAGAGCGAGAGGACCAGGAGCGTGGTGACGTACGGGGCGGCGTCGACGAACTGGCTCGGGACCTGGTCGGTCAGCGCGTACCAGGTGAAGAGCAGCGCGGAGACGGCGGCCGAGACGACCGCGGCCACGTACTTCTTGCGGTACAGCTGCCAGAGCACCACGACGACCAGCAGGATGGCAAGCAGCAGCAGCATCGCATGCACGTTCTCGGCGCCGCCGCGCAGCTTGAGGCTGTCGGTGAAGCCGAAGAGGCCGGCTCCCAGCGCCAGGCCGCCCGGCATCCAGTTGCCGAAGATCATCGCGGCGAGACCGATGTAGCCGCGGCCGCCGGTCTGGCCCTCCTGGTAGATGCCGGAGGAGACGATCGCGAGGAAGGCCCCGGCGAGTCCGGCCAGGCCGCCCGAGACGACGACGGCGATGTACTTGTACTTGTAGACGTTGACGCCGAGCGACTCGGCGGCGACCGGGCTCTCGCCGCAGGAACGCAGCCGCAGGCCGAACGAGGTGCGCCACAGGACCCACCAGGTGCCGGGGACCAGCAGCAGGGCGATCACGGTCAGCCAGGACAGGTTGGTGATCAGACCGCCTACGATCCCGGCGACGTCGGAGACCAGGAACCAGTGCCTCTGCTGGAGGTCGAGCAGCCAGTCCGACAGCCCCGGAACGGTGATCCGGTCGATCGCGTCGATGCGCGGGGACTGCTTGGAGGAACCTCCCTCGACGCCGTCGAAGGCGAAGTTGGAGAGGTAACGGGTGAGGCCGACGGCGAGGATGTTGATGGCCACACCGGAGACGATGTGGTTCACCCCGAAGGTGACGGTGATGATCGCGTGGAGGAGTCCGCCGAGGGCCCCGCCGAGGATGCCGAACAGCACCCCCGCCCAGGGACCCCACTGGAAGCCGGCCCAGGCGCCGAACCAGGTGCCGAGGATCATCATGCCTTCGAGGCCGATGTTGACGACGCCGGCGCGTTCGGCCCACAGGCCGCCGAGCCCGGCCAGCCCGATCGGGACGGCGAGTTCCAGGGCGCCCGCGACCTGGCCGACGGAGGTCACGTCGTTGGCGCCGCTGATCAGGCGGACCAGCGAGACCAGGGCCAGGGCGGCCGCGACGATCAGCAGGACGACGGGCAGGGTGAGTCTGCGGCGGCCGCCGCTCTTCTTCGGGGCGACGCTCGCGGCGGAGACTTGGGTGGCGCTCACAGTGCGGCCTCCTTC
Organism: Streptomyces tyrfis; assembly: GCF_037034285.1. Lineage (NCBI taxonomy): Bacteria > Bacillati > Actinomycetota > Actinomycetes > Kitasatosporales > Streptomycetaceae > Streptomyces > Streptomyces tyrfis. The sequence continues at coordinate 47,693 of NZ_JBAGJZ010000045.1, forward strand.
TCGGTCGTGAGGGCGTGCCCTGCGGCGAGTTCCTCGCCGACCTTCTGCTGCTGGCGGCGGGTTGCGTAACGGCGGACCAGCTCGTAGCTGACGACGACCGAGATGACGATCAGGCCCTGCATGATCGTGGCGATCTCCTTCTCGTACCCGAACTGGTCGAGGGAGGAGGAGGTCTTGTCCAGGAAGGCGATCAGCAGGGCGCTGAAGGCGATGCCGAGCGGGTTGTTCCGGCCGAGCAGGGCGATGGTGATGCCCGTGAAGCCGATTCCGGTCGGGAAGTCGAGGCTGTAGGTGTGGGTGTCGCCGAGGAGCGTCGGCATGCCGGCGAGACCGGCCACCGCCCCGGAGATCAGCATCGAGGTGAGGACCATCTTCTTGGCGTCCACGCCGGAGGCCTGCGCCGCGCTCTCGCTCTCGCCGGTGGCCCGCAGGTCGAAGCCGAACCGGGTGCGGTTCAGCACGAACCAGTAGACGACCCCGAGGGCCGCCGCGACGAAGGTGAAGCCGTAGATCTCACCGGCCTCGTCGCCCATGGACAGGCCGGGGAACCAGCCGGATTCCGGGATGTCGCCCGTGGTCAGGTTGTTGGACCCGGCCGGCTGCACACCGAAGTTCTTCGGCAGGATCAGCCAGGCGATCAGCGCGGTGGCGATGGAGTTGAGCATGATCGTCGAGACGACCTCGCTGACCCCGCGGGTGGTCTTGAGGAAACCCGCGATGCCGGCCCAGAAGGCGCCGACCAGCATGGCGACGACCACGATCAGCACGATGTGGAGCGGCCCCGGCAGATGGACGGCCGCGCCGATCAGCGCGGCCGCCATCGCGGCGAGCCGGTACTGGCCGTCGACGCCGATGTTGAAGAGGTTCATCCGGAAGCCGACCGCGACCGCCAGGGCGGCGAGGTAGTACGTGCCGGCCTGGTTGATGATCAGTACCTGGACGTCCGCGTACGTCGCCGAGTCGAACATCAGCTGGTACGGCTCGAAGGGGTCCTTCCCCGAGGCGAGCAGCACGACCGTGGTGAGCACGAAGGCCACGGCCAGGGCGAGGACCGGCCCCGCGAGGCCCAGGACCAGCCGGTCCTTGTCGATTTTCTTCATCAGGACTCGTCCTCCGGTGCTGCCTCGAGATGACCGGTGGCGGCGCCGGTCATGGCCGAGCCAAGTTCCTCCGGGGTGATGGTGGCGGGATCGGCGTCGGCGACCAGCCGGCCGCGGTACATGACACGCAGGGTGTCGGACAGGCCGATCAGTTCGTCCAGGTCCGCCGAGATGAGCAGGACGGCGAGTCCCTCGCCGCGCGCCGCGCGGATCTGGTCCCAGATCTGCGCCTGCGCGCCGACGTCCACACCGCGGGTGGGGTGCGCGGCGATCAGCAGCTTCGGGCGGTGGCTCATCTCGCGGCCGACGATCAGCTTCTGCTGGTTGCCGCCGGAGAGGGAGGCCGCGGTGACGTCGATGCCGGGGGTGCGGACGTCGTACTCGCGCACGATCCGCTCGGTGTCGGCGCGGGCCGCCTTGATGTCCAGCAGGCCGCCCCGGCTGTTGGGCTTCTCCGTGACATGGCCGAGGATCCGGTTCTCCCAGAGCGGGGCGTCCAGCAGCAAGCCGTGACGGTGGCGGTCCTCGGGGACGTACCCGATGCCGCCCTCCCGCCGCTTGCGGGTGGGGGCGTGCGAGATGTCCTCGCCGTCGAGCGTGATCAGGCCGCTGTCGGGATTCCGCATGCCGATCAGGGTCTCGATCAGCTCGGTCTGGCCGTTGCCCTCGACACCGGCGATGCCCAGGACCTCGCCCTTGTGGATGGTGAGGTCGATGCCGGCCAGCACGTCACGCGTCACGCCGTCCGGGTCGGTCGCGCCGAGCGCGAGGCCCTCGACGCGGAGCATCGGGACGTCCGTCACCGTGGACTCACGGGTCTCGGGCGAGGGGAGTTCGCTGCCGACCATCAGCTCGGCCAGCTGCTTGGTGGTGGTCGTGGCCGGGTCGGCGGTGCCGACCGTCGTGCCGCGGCGGATCACCGTGATGTCGTCGGCGACCGACAGCACCTCGCCCAGCTTGTGCGAGATGAAGATGACGGTGAGGCCCTCGGCCTTCAGCTCGCGCAGGTTGTCGAAGAGCGCGTCGACCTCCTGCGGCACGAGGACGGCCGTCGGCTCGTCAAGGATGAGGATGCGCGCGCCCCGGTAGAGGACCTTGAGGATCTCCACGCGCTGGCGGTCGGCGACGCCGAGGTCCTCGACGAGGGCGTCGGGCCGGACGCCCAGGCCGTACGCGTCCGATATCTCCATGATCTTCTTGCGGGCGGCGGAGCCGATGCCGTGCAGCTTCTCGCCGCCGAGGACCACGTTCTCCAGCACGGTGAAGTTGTCGGCGAGCATGAAGTGCTGGTGCACCATGCCGATGCCGCGTCCGATGGCGTCGGCGGGGCTGCCGAACGCCACCTCGGCCCCGTCGATCTCGATCGTCCCCTCGTCCGGCTTCTGCATGCCGTAGAGGATCTTCATCAGGGTGGACTTGCCGGCGCCGTTCTCACCGACGAGGGCGTGAACCGTGCCCTTGCGGATGGTGATGTCGATGTCGCGGTTGGCGACGACGCCCGGAAAGCGCTTGGTGATGCCGTGCAGTTCCACGGCGGGGGGACTACTGGACGCGTTGATGACGCACTCTCCTCGGCCGGACGGGAGCGGGGACATGGGGGGACGGGGCGGGCTGAAGCTATCGCGGCAAAGGGTGGTCTACGCGCGTAGTGCTGCCGAATCGTAAGACTCCGACGTGCGACGAAACCGAAATCCCGGCTTCGCGGCCCGTACGGAGTGAAACCTGGGTCCGCGCGAGGAGGACGGGGCCGGAACGGAGTGAACGCCGCACCGGCGGACCCGTCCGCGTGGAGCACCCGCGGGGCCCGGAGCGGCGATGGGGCGCGCGCTCCGGGCTCACGACGGACCGGTCGTACGACAAGAGCCGTTACGGGGTGGTCTTGACGGTGATCTTGCCTTCGACGATGTCCTTCTTCGCCTTCTCGACCGCGGCCATGACGTCGGCCATCTTCCCGAAGGCGGGGTTGGAGCCGGCCAGGCCGACGCCGTCCTTGTCCAGGCCGTAGCGGACCTCACCGGCCTGCGGCTTGCCGTCCTTGACCGACTTGATCAGGTCGAGGACGGAGTCCGACACGTCCTTGGTGACGGAGGTCAGGATCTGGTCCTTGTACGTGGCCAGACCCTTCTGGTTGTACTGGTCGGAGTCGACGCCGATGGCCCACTTGCCCGCCTTCGCGGTGGCCTCGATGGAGCCGGAACCGGCGAGACCGGCCGCGGCGTAGACGACGTCGGCCTTCTTGTCGAGCTGGCCCTGGGCGGCGGCCTTGCCGAGGTCGGGCTTGGAGAAGCCGTCGAAGTTCGGCGGCTGGGTCAGGTACTGCGACAGGACCTTGACCGAGGCGTCGGTGTCCTTGACGCCCTGCTCGAAGCCCGCCTGGAACTTCTTGATCAGCGGGGTCTCCACACCGCCGATGAAGCCGACCGTCTTCGTCTTGGTGACCTTGGCGGCGGCGACGCCGGCGAGGTAGGAGCCCTGCTCCTCGTTGAACACCAGGTTGGCGATGTTCTTGCCGGTGACCGAGGCGTCGTCGATGATGCCGAAGGTCGTCTTCGGGAACTTCGGGGCGACCTTCTTGATCGCGGGCGCGTACGCGAAGCCGACGCCGATCACCGGGTTGTTGCCCGCGCGGGCCAGCGTGGTGAGGCGCTGCACCTTGTCGGCGTCGGACTCGCCGTCGGACGGCTCCGCCTCGGTGCCCTTGAAACCGAGCTCCTTCTCAGCCTTGGCCAGACCGGCGTAGGCCGCGTCGTTGAACGACTGGTCACCACGGCCGCCGATGTCGTACGCGAGCGCGGTCTTGGCTTCCTTGGAATCGGAACCGGCGTCCGACGAGGACTTGCCGCCGCACGCGGAGGCGGTGAGCGCGAGGGCCGCGGTGGCGGCACACGCGGCGGTGATCTTGGATACCCGGCGCAAGGGAAGGCTCCTTCAAACCTGACCGAAGCGCCTCTTCCGGCGCTGGTTTCGCGGCGATCGTAACGCGCGTAGATGTCAGATAAAGCCCCGTACGGAAGCCGTTATCGGATCGTCGCGAACGGGGGGTGAAACGCTCGGTCACGGATGGTTGCCGTGCAGCAACGCGGAGGCAGTGAAGAGCTCCACGGCGACCGTGATGGCCCGCTCGTCGGCGTCGAAATCGCCACGATGCAGGTCGAGGCGGGCGGTGTCGCCGGGGGTGCGGACGCCGAGCCGGGCCATGGAGCCGGGGACGTGTTCCAGGTACCAGGAGAAGTCCTCGCCGCCGAGGCTCTGCTCGGTGCTCTCGATCGCGTCTGCGCCGCGGCGGGCGGCCATCGCCCCGGCGAGCAGGTCGGTCACGGCGGCGTCGTTCACGACGGGCGGGACGCCCCGGACGTAGTCGATCACCGTCTTGGCGCCGTACATCGCGGCGACCTCGTCGACCGCCGCGTGCACCAGGTCGGGCGCCCGGCGCCAGGCGGCCAGCTCCAGGCAGCGGACCGTGCCGGAGAGCTCGGCGTGCTGCGGGATCACGTTGCAGGCGTGCCCGACGTCCAGCCGCCCCCAGGTGACGGCGAGGCCGGAGCGGGTGTCGACCCGGCGGGACAGCAGCGCGGGCACCTCGGTGGCGACCTTGGCGGCGGCGGTGACCAGGTCGGTGGTCAGGTGCGGCCGGGCGGTGTGGCCGCCGGGGCCGTCGAGGCTGATCTCCAGCCGGTCGCAGGCGGAGGTGATCGCGCCGGTCTTCAATCCGATCCGCCCGACGTCCACCCTCGGATCGCAGTGCACCGCGACGATCCGCCCGACGCCCTCCAGCGCCCCGGCCGCGACGGCGTCGGGCGCCCCGCCCGGCAGCACCTCCTCGGCGGGCTGGAAGACCAGCCGCACCGGGTTGGGCAGCAGCCCCCGCCGGTCGAGCTCGGCGAGCACGAGCCCGGCGCCGAGGACCGAGGTGGTGTGGATGTCGTGCCCGCAGGCGTGCGCCCGGTCGGGGACGGTGGAGCGGTACGGGACGCCGGACTTGGTGTCCGGGATCGGCAGGGCGTCGATGTCCGCGCGCAGGGCGAGCATGGGCGCGGTGGCCTCGTCCCGCGTGCCGACGTCGCAGATGAGTCCGGTTCCGTTGGGGAGCACCCGGGGGCGGAGTCCGGCCTTCTCCAGCCGGGCCTTGATGGCCGCGGTGGTGCGGAACTCCTGGTTGCCCAGCTCGGGATGCATGTGCAGATCGCGTCGGAAGGCGATGAGTTCGGCACGCAGGGCATCGGGCACGGTGCCGGGGAGAGGTTCGCCGTGGGTCGTCGGGGCGGTGTCGGACGCGCGGGACATCAAGTGGTTCACCTGGCGAAGGTTACGGCGCTTCCCCCTTCAACTGACCATGAAACAAGAAAAGTTCAGCCACATAGACGAATAAATGACTGGGTTGCCGCGTGTGAGCTGACGACGAGATGGGTAAACTCGCCCATTTCGTGCGCCGGGTGTACGCGGGCGTGATACGGGGCGTTCGGCCCACGCCCCCGGGCAGGCGTGCGTCGCCGCCCACGCGCCGGCCAAAGGCGCGGCTCCCCGGCAGGGCGGCCGTCGGCCACGCCGGCGAACCCGGCGGTGTCCGCCTCAACTCCCGCCCCGGATCTCATGGTTCGAGGCCTCGCACAACCGCCCAGTGATCGAACGGCGCCTCCTCCCGAGGCCGGATGCAAGAGGGCGGCGACTCTTGGCACCGTTCCCGGGAGCCACTTGCCGGCTCATCCCCAGGGAAGGATTTGTCATGAATCGCACTCGAATGAAGTTCGGAGTGATGGCTTCGGTCATCAGCATGGTGACCACCGGCGTGATGCTGGGCTCCATACCGGCGGCCGGCGCCGCCGTGCCCAAGCCGACCGGCTGCAGCGCCTACGTGAGCCACGGGAGCGTGAACGACGCCGTTGCCTGGTGCAACAAGGGGAACGGGTCCTGGTACGTGCAGGCCAAGTGCGCCAGCGCGGGTCGCGTGAACGGGCCGTACCGCGGCAGCAAGGGCTGGCGCAAGGGGGCCACCGAAGCCGCCTCGGTCCTGAAGTGCGGCACCAACGCCTGGCCCGTCGAGCTGAAGGTCGTCGACATCAGCGGCTGATCGCCCGGTTCGGCGGCGCCCGGTCCGGCGGCGACGGCACGCCCGTGCGACGGGCCCCGGCGCGGGCCGGCCGGGGGCCGTCGGCGGCGGGGCGCGTGCTCCTTCTCAGGCCTCCGTGACCGCGGTCGCCCGCCAGGGGGCCAGGCGTTGTACGTCGCGGGCGGTCGCTGTGACCCCGGCCAGGAAGCCCTGGGCGCGGGGGGACGCGGTGTCGCGGAGCCATTCCGGGGCTATGTCGCAGACCGCGACCCTGGCCTCCGTGCCCGCCAGGGCCAGCGGCAGGGTGTGGACGACGGTGGAGGGGAAGCTCAGGACGGTGCGGCCGATGGGGCCGCGGCGGGCGATGAGTTCGAGGGGGAGGTCGGGGCGGACGATCTCCAGGCCGGTGGCGGCCTCCAGGGCGTGGAGCTTGTCGGCGGACTCGCGGCGGTGGGCGAAGTAGCGGGCGGCCTGGTGGGTGCGGGCCAGGGCGGCGACGGCCTCCAGGTAGTGGTCCCGGTCGACCACGCCGGTCTCGACGAGGGAGGTGCCGACCAGGTCCGCGCCCTTGGCGAGCCGGGGCGGGCCGAAGCGGGCGCGGGTCCAGGCGAAGGCGTTGGGGGCGACGGCGATGCCGGGCGGGGCCTCGACCGGCATCGCGGTGAAGACCTCGACCGTACGGGTCGCGGAGGGGGTGAAGCGGCTGCGGGCGCGGGCCGTGACCGGGGCCAGGACCAGTTCGCGCGGGCCCGAGCCGCCCTTGCGGTGCCAGCGCACCAGCCTTTCGCCGCGCGCGAGTTGGGCGACGAACTCCATGGTGGCCGTGCCGTCGTCGACCACGGTGAGGCGGCGGGCGCGGACCATGGTCAGCAGGAGCTGGACGTAGCGGGAGAACGGGTCGCCTATGACAATCCGGTCCGCGTCGCGCAGCAGTCCGGCGAGCGCGCGCAGGGTCTTCAGGGGCGCGCTCGCTCCGCCGCGCGCCTCCTGCCATCGGACGGTGACGCCCTCGTCGCGGGCCAGCTCCGCCATCCGGCGCAGCTGGCCGCGCGACATCGGGTCGACCGGGGGGAGGACGACGACCGTGACGTCCGCCAGGACGTGGTCGTCGCCTCCCTCTGCGTAGGCCCACTCCAGGACGTTCAGGAGCTGGACCGGGCTCTCGACGAAGGCGAGGTTCACCGGTCGGCCCGTCAGACCGCGACCGGCTCGGCGGCCGGAGCCGCCTCGTTCTCGGCGACGACGCCCGCGACCCGGCGGAGCTTCTTCATCGGGCCGAGCTCGGACTCGTACACCTTCTTGACCCCGTCGCCGAGGGACGCCTCGATGGTGCGGATGTCGCGCACCAGGCGGCTGAGGCCCTGCGGCTCGACGGAGGCGGCCTGGTCGGAGCCCCACATGGCGCGGTCGAGGGTGATGTGGCGCTCGACGAACACGGCGCCGAGGGCGACGGCGGCGAGGGTCGTCTGGAGGCCGGTCTCGTGGCCGCTGTAGCCGATCGGGACGTTGGGGTACTCCTGCTGGAGGGTGTTGATGACCCGCAGGTTCAGCTCCTCGGCCTTGGCCGGGTAGGTCGAAGTGGCGTGGCAGAGCAGGATGTTGTCCGAGCCCAGGACCTCGACCGCGTGCCGGATCTGCTTCGGGGTCGACATGCCGGTGGAGAGGATGACGGTACGGCCGGTGGCCCGCAGGGCGCGCAGCAGCTCGTCGTCGGTGAGGGAGGCCGAGGCCACCTTGTGGGCGGGGACGTCGAACTTCTCCAGGAAGGCGACGGCCTCGGTGTCCCACGGGGAGGCGAACCAGTCGATGCCGAGCCGGGCGCAGTGCTCGGAGATGGCCCGGTACTCGTCCTCGCCGAACTCGACGCGGTGGCGGTAGTCGATGTACGTCATCCGGCCCCAGGGGGTGTCGCGCTCGATGTCCCACTGGTCGCGCGGGGTGCAGATCTCCGGGGTGCGCTTCTGGAACTTGACGGCGTCGCAGCCGGCTTCGGCGGCCGCGTCGATCAGGGCGAGGGCCTTGTCGAGGTCGCCGTTGTGGTTGATGCCGATCTCGCCGGTGACGTAGACGGGGCGGCCGGGGCCCGCGGTCCGGGTGCCGAGGGTGCGCAGACGGGAGGTGCTCATGAGGTGTGTTCCTTAGTTCGGGACGTCGTGGGTCTGGGGGACCCGGGTTCACTTGGGGGACTGGGCGGGGTTGACGGGAGTGGGGTTCACGGGAGTGGGGTTCACGGGAGTGGGTTGACGGGAGTGGGGTGTGTGCGGGCGGGGTTCGCGAGGGCGGGGCCCAGCAGCCAGGCGGCGATCTCGCGGATCGCGCCGGAGCCGCCCGGCGTGGTGGTGACGACGCGCGCCGCGGCCCGTACCGAGTCGTGGGCGCTCGCGACGGCGACCGGCCAGCCGGCGAGCGCGAAGCAGGGCAGGTCGTTGACGTCGTTGCCCACGTAGAGGACGCGTTCGGGGGCGACGGACTGTTCGTCGCACCACTGCTTGAGGGCCAGGTCCTTGCGGTCGATGCCGTGCAGGACGGGGATGCGGAGCTTGCGGGCACGGGCCGCGACGACCGGGTTCTGTTCCGTGGAGAGGATCAGCAGCGGCACGCCGGCCTTGCTCAGGGCGGCGACGCCCAGGCCGTCGCCGCGGTGGACGGCGACGATCTCGCGTCCGTCGGCGTCGATGAGGACCCGGTCGTCGGTCTGGGTGCCGTCGAAGTCGAGGACGACCGCGTCGACGTCGGCGAGCGTGGGCAGCGGGGAGGGGTCCAGCAGCGGGGCGAGCGCGCGGGCGCGGGCCAGGTCGTGCGGGTCGTCGACCTCCAGGACCCGGGCGGGGTCGGTGCGGACCAGGGCGGTGTGGCCGAAGAAGCGGTGGCGGTTGGCGCGGAAGCCGGCGGCCGCCATGGCGTACGCGGCGCCGGTCTCCAGCAGGTCCTCGGGGCGGTCCTGGCGCCTGGGGCGGACGGACTTCTCGTGGTTGACGCCGTAGCTCTCCTCCTCCAGTGCGCTGCCGTCGCGCCAGAGGAAGCCGTGGAAGGGGGCGACCGTGACCGCCGTGTCGGCGCCGTCACGGGCGACCGCGGCGGCGACGCCGTCGATGTCCTCGGGCCCGATGAAGGGGCTGGTGCACTGGACCAGCAGCACCACGTCCACGGTCCGGGCGCGCATCGCCTCGTACGCGTCCAGGGCGTGCAGCACCGCGTCCTCGCTGCTGGCCCGGTCCCCCGCGATGGCCGCCGGGCGCTGCACGATGTGCAGCCGCTCCGGTGCGCCGGACGTGTCGCCGGCGGCGCGGGCGGCGTCCGCGATGGCCGCGTCGTCGGTCGTCACGACGACGTCCGTGACCTCGGAGGAGGCCAGGCAGGTGCGTACGGCGCGGGCGATCAGCGGCACGCCGCCGACCGGGGCGAGGTTCTTGGCCGGGACGCCCTTGGATCCGCCGCGGGCGGGAATCACGGCGAGCACGGTGGGCGGCGTCATCGCTGCTCCTGGGGTCGGGGTCGGTGGATGAGAGGTGCGGGCGCGGTGCCGGGCGGGAGGACGGCGGGCACGGAGGCGGCGGGCACGGGGGCGGCGGGCACGGGGGCGGCGGGCGCGGGCCGTGTGCTCCCGCGGGGCGCGGCGGCCGGGGCCCCGGCGACGGCCCCGGGCGCGGCCGTCGCGTGCCCCGTGGCCCCGGCGGTCCCGGTGACGGCTCCCGGCGCGGCCGTGGTGGCTCCCGGCCCGGCGGCCGGCGCGGACCCGGTGGTTCCCGGCGCGGACCCGGTGGTTCCCCGCGCGGCCGTCACAGCTCGCCCATCCGTCGGATGACGGGGGCGACCCGCTGGACGCCCTGGCGGTACGCGCCGCGCGCCGCCTCGCGCACGGCCTCGCGGACCGCGCCGCGCACCCCGCCGGTCTCGCGCGGGCGCTCCGCGCCCGGCAGCGGGTGGCCGTCGGGGGCCAGGTGGTGGCGGGCGAGGATGCCGGGCAGGTAGCCGGGGGCGGTGGCGGGCGTGTAGTACGGGGCGATCCCGGGCAGCGGGCCGGCGGCGAGCAGGTCCGCCACCCGGGCGCGGGCCGCGTCGTAGGCGGTGGCGTAGCCGCCGTCGGCGGCGACGCCCTGCCCGGCCAGCCAGGCGGCGTCGGGCTCCGGGCGGTGGCCGCCGTCCAGGTGGTCCCAGGAGGTGAGCAGGCCGGAGCCGATGAAGTGGTGGTTGCCGAGGGCCTCGCGGACGCCGAGGTCGGTGAGGACCGCGGTGGGGACGCGGCGGTGCAGGGACTCCAGGGCGGCCGTCGAGGAGACCGTGACCAGCAGGTCGGCGCGGTCCAGCACCTCGCCCATGTGCCCGTACACCAGGCGGAAGTTGGGCGGCGGGCCGCCGGGAATCCGCTCCGCGAGCCGCTGGTACGGGAGTTCCTCGATGTGCGTGGTGTGCTCGCCGGGCTTGGAGCGCAGCTTCAGCAGCACCTCGCGGCCCGGGTGCAGCCGGGCGTGCTCGACGAGCCGGCGCAGCAGATACGTGCGCTCCGCGCGGGAGGCGGGCACGGACGGCTGGGCGGCGAAGACGACGGTGTCGCGGCCCTCCTCGGGGCGGTACGGCTCGCCCCCGAGGAACGGCAGGGCCGCCTCCGTGACGGCCGAGGCGTCGGCGCCGACCCCTTCGTACACCGCGCGGAAACGCTCAGCGTCGTGGCGGGAGTTGGCGAGGACGACGTCCGCGCCGTGGCGCAGCAGCAGTCCGTCGGCGAGCTTCTCGTAGACGACCCCGACATAGCCGGTGACGACGACCGGGCGGGCCGGCAGCCGCAGCGCGGCGAGCCCGTGCAGCATCGCCTGGACCGCTCCCCCGACGAGGGCGAGGACGAGGACGTCGTACCCCTCGTCCCGCACCGCGTGCAGGAACTCGACGGCCGTCACCTCGCGCACCCGGTCGGACGCGACGCCGACGTCGCCGACCTCCGCGAGCTGGCGCGGGGTCGGGGTGGCCCGCCCGCGCAGCAGCAGCCCGCTGATCTCCGCGCGCCGGGCCGGACCGCCGAAGTCGCCGGTGGTGAGGCGGCGCGCGGTGAGCGCACCCCATTTCCACCGGGTGTCGGAGTCCGCGAGCACGGCTACCCGGAGAGCGGTCGTCTTATCGGTACGTGGGGGCACGCCTCAGAACTTAGGAAGGCATTCCGATTCGCGGCCCAACGCGACGGCAACAGCTGGTTAACAGCCCGCCGACGATTGGCCAATCCGCCGGAGAAAGGGCCGGGAAACCCGCGGATTCACGCCGGTTCACCATTTCCCCATGCGCCGTTCACCCGCAGTCCTTTTCCGGGACAGGGTAAATGCCGAACCCGCCCTTAACGTGACCGGGTGGTCAAGCTCTCCGTCATCGTGCCGTTCTACAACGTGCAGACATATGCCCCTGACACTCTCAGAAGCCTGCGTGCCAACGCGCGCGAGGACTTCGAGTTCATTCTGGTCGACGACGCCTCGACCGACGGGACCGCGGACATCCTGCTGCGGGCGCGGGACGAGATCCCGGGGGCGGTCCTGAGACGGCACGAGCGGAACCAGGGGCTGGCGACCGCCCGCAACACCGGCCTCGACGCGTCGCGCGGCCAGTACGTCACGTTTCTCGACGGGGACGACTGGCTGGCCCCCGGGCACTGCGCCGGTCTGGTCGCCGCGATGGACCGGCTGGGCTGCGACTTCATCCGGACCGACCATGTGCAGTGCACCGCCAAGTCGCGCACCGTGCACCGGGTGCCGCACGGCCTGCGCGACGTGCCGGCGCGCCCGCGCGACGCGATCCTCCCGGCCGACCGCACCACCTCCGTCGACTACCCGTACGCCTGGGCCGGGGCCTACCACCGCCGGCTGGTCGAGCGCGGTCTGATCCACTTCACGGACGGGCTGCGCACCGCCGAGGACCGGCCGTGGATCTGGCGGCTGCACCGGGAGGCCAAGTCGTTCGCCGCGGTCGGTCTGCTCGGGGTGTTCTACCGGCGCGGGATCTCCTCCTCGCTGACCCAGATCGGCGACCTCCGGCAGCTCGACTTCATCCGCGCGTTCGACCAGGTCCTGGCGGAGACCGCGCGGGACCCGGAGGCCGACGCGCTGCTGCCGAAGGCCGTGCGCACCTACTGCGCGCTCATCTCCCACCACCTGGCGACCGTCTCCAAGTTCGAGCCCGCCGTGGCCCGCGTCCTGCTCGACATGAGCGCGGCCGCGCTGCGCCGGATGCCGCAGCGGATCCTGAAGGAGACGATCGACTCGATGGGCGCCGAACGGTCCGCGCGGCTGCGACGGCTGCGACGCCGCCCCGTCTCCGGGACGGGGGCCGCCGCATGACCACGCAGATCCTCTGCGCGTCCACCCTCTACGGCGCGGCCACCCTGGCCGCGGCCGTCGACGCGGGCCTCATCCGCCCCGCTGACCGGCGCATGCTGCTGATCAGCAACAACGCCCCCGTCCCCGAGGTCGCTCCGGCGCTCGACGCGATGCCGGGCTTCGAGGCGCTGCGGGACCGGTTCGACGACGTGCGCTCCTGGAACGCGGCGATCGAGCCGTTCCACCCCTCGGGCTGGTCGCCCCGGACCGAGGACGTGCCGCTCTGGGAACGCCATCTGCGCCGGCTGTGGGAACTGGGCGACGACGACGTCGAGTTCGCCGTCGAGTCGATCCAGGTCGACCCGGCCCTCGCCGTCACCGGGATCTTCGTGGGCGCGGCCGTGGACGTGTACGCGGACGGGCTGATGAGCTACGGGCCCACCCGGATCAGGCTCGATCCGCTGCTGGGCACGCGCGTGCGCCGGCTCCTCCACCTCGATCTGGTGCCCGGGCTCCGGCCCCTGCTGCTCACGGAGTTCGGCGTGCCGGCGGAGACCGTCCCGGACGACGCCTTCCGGGCCGTCCTGGGGCAGGTCGGGGCGGTCACGCCCGTGCCGGACGTGCCGTACGACCGCCCGGCGCTCCTGCTGGGCCAGTACCTCTCGGCGCTGGAGATCCTCACGGCCGAGGAGGAAGAGGAGCTCCATCTGCGGATGCTGCGCGGGGCCGCGGGGCGCGGGCACCGGCAGATCGTCTTCAAGCCCCACCCGACGGCGCCCGCCCGCTGGTCCCGGCTGCTGGAGTCCGAGGCGGAGCGGCTGGGGGTGGAGCTCACCGCGCTCGACGCCCCGGTGCTCGCGGAGACGCTCTACGAGCGGCTGCGGCCGGCGCTCGTCGTGGGCTGCTTCTCCACCGCGCTCTTCACCGCCCGGCAGCTGTACGGCCTGGACACCGCCCGCACCGGCACGGGCCGGCTGCTGGCTCGGCTGGCGCCGTATCAGAACAGCAACCGGGTCCCGGCGGTGCTGGCCCACACGCTGCTGCCCGAGCTGGAGACCGGACGCACCCGGACGCCCGGAGATCCGGGCGGGCTGCTGACCGCGATCGGGTTCGCGATGCAGCCGCGGATCCACCCGCGGCTGCGGGCGGCCGCCACCGCGTATCTCGCGGACGGGGTCACACCGGACGAACAGCGGCTGTTCCCCCGCCGCAGGCTGGCGGTCCTCGGGCTCCCCGGCGGACTGCCCGGCGGGCTCACCGCCCTCTCCCGCAATCCGGCCCTGCGGAGGGCGGCTCGAAAAGCACGTCGGCTGGGGCGGACCGTACTGCGCTGACGGAGAACTCCGGGCGACGCCGACCGCGCGTTCCGAGCCAGGTTCGCGGTCGGCTTTCCACGCCGCCGGCGTCCGCCCCGGCCCGCCTCGCCGCCGAATTCCCCCGGTATCGCGCGAACGCGTCCGCCCCGACCATTTCCTTTCGGGGCGGCTTTTCCTCGAACTCCTCACCGGTCCGCCACGTATTCGCCCGTACACATGTCCGGATCTTGATCGGCGGCGAAATCGGCCGTCGTGGATCGATCAACGGCTCCGCGATCGTGCTCGGCGTTCCCAGGACGGTCGCACGCGCCTTTCTTCCCGCAAGAATCCCGAGAGGACCATCGCGCTCCCCGCCCGTGGTGCGAAAACGGAAATCGGCCGCCTCGGCCGCGCCGTCGGCCCGTACCAGCCGATCTACGCGGCGCCGGCCCCGCCGCGTGCGCCCGGAGGGCCGCGCCCGCACGGTCGCGGTCCCTCAGCCCAGCAGCCTGCTCATCCCGAGCCGCCCCCACAGCAGGGCCGCGCCGAACGAGAGCACCGTGGTCGCGGCGGTCACCGCGAGCACCGCCGCGACGGCCGCCGGCAGCGTCAGGCCGGTGGAGACCAACAGGTCCGTGAGCACGCCGAGGATCAGGACATGGACCAGATAGGCGCCGAACGACGCGTCGGCCAGCCGGGTCAGTCCGGGGCGCAGCCGCTCGGGCAACCGCACCCGGTGCAGGGCGAACAGCACACCGGCGCTGAACAGGGCCACCAGCACACTGGCGTACGGGATCGCGTAGTGGACCCCGTGCTGGTAAGCGACCACCCCGGCCAGCGCCGGCGCCGACGGCAGCGCCCACAGCAGGCGTCGCCTCCCGACGGCTCCGGCGGGCAGGGCGAACAGCAGCGCGCCCAGCACCGCGTAGATCAGCTGGTACGGGCCGAAGCCCCAGCCGAAGCGCGGCACGTCCCGGCCGGTGAGCGCGGCGAGGTCGCCGAAGAGCGACGGCGCCGCCGCCAGGCCCAGCAGCGCCGCGCCCAGCGCCCACGGCCGCCTGCCCGACCTCACCATCGCCACGAAGGCCAGCAGCATGATGACGGGGACGTAGGCGTACAGGTACCAGAGGTGGTAGGCGGGGCGGACCGAGGCGAAGAGCGAGTCCAGCGCCAGGTCGCCGACCGGGGCGTCATTGGTGCCGCGCAGCCGGCCCCACGCCAGGTAGACCCCGGTCCACACGGCGAGCGGCAGCACGATGCGCACGATGCGCCGCCACAGCCGCGCGCCGTCCTTCGGCGGGGCGCCGACGAGGACGACCCAGCCCGCGATGGCGAAGAACAGCGGCACGGCGAACCGCCCGGCCGAGTCCGCCGCCAGCCCCGCCCAGTAGGCGCCCGCGCCGCCCTCGGGCTTCCGGCCGACGGCGTTCACGAACGCGGAGCCGGTGTGGCAGAGGATCACCCCGACCGAGCAGACCAGCCTGACCAGGTCGATGTCGTACCGGTGCTCGCGGCGCGGGCGCGCCTCCCCGGCCCGCGCGTCCGGTGCGGCCGTCGCGTCGGGCGTATCCGGTGCGCCCGCGGCGTCCGGTGCGGGCGGGGAGGCCGGTGTTCCGGCCGGGGAGGCGGTGGGTGACATGGTCCTCGTCGGCTCAGGAGGGCTGCCCCGTCGTCCGTGACGGGTCGGCGCGCGGCGGGTCGGAGCGGTGCGTCGCGAGGCGGAGGGGCGCCCGCCGGGGCGCCCTCAGACGCGCAGGGTGCTGCGGGTGCGCCTGACCGTGCGGCGCAGCCGGGCCGCGGCGCCCTGGGGGCTGCCGCCGGGCAGGGAGAGCTTGCCGAGCCGGCGGCGCTTGAAGTAGTGCCGGGTGCTGTCGTCCAGCCGCTCCCGCAGCCAGTTCTCCGCCTCGTCGCGCAGTTCCGGGTGGAGTTCGGACTGCATGCAGTAGCCGACCGTGCGGACCAGCGGCCCCAGGGTGTCCGGCACGGTGTCGGGCAGGGCGGACACCTCGCCGCCGTCGTGCCGTTCAAGATCGGGCACGAGGTGATCGACGATGGTCAGCGGGACGCGGTTGCTGTTCTCGTACGGGGCGATGCGCTCCAGCACCAGGCCGGTGCCGACCCGGGCGACCGGAATGCCGTAGTACGCGGCGGCCGTGAGCATGGCGGTCGAGAAGCAGCCGACGACGAGCGCGGGCGCGCACCGCTCGAAGAGGGTCTCCGCCAGCAGGGGCGTGTCCATCGTGAGGAGCCGGACCCCGGCCTCGGCGGCGGCCCTGTCCAGGGCGTCGGAGTAGCGGGCGGGCGCGGTGGGGTGAGGTTTGAAGAGGACGGAGGTGTGGCCGGCCCGGGCGGCCCCGCGCAGCATGCGGATGTGCAGGGCCTCCTCCTCGTCCGCGGTGAGGATGTCGAGGGCGGCCAGGTACTGGCCCAGCAGCACGGCGGTGGGGGCGTGCGCCACCGCCTCGGCGAGCCGCGCGTCGCCGTCCGCCGCTCCGGCGATCTCGCCCAGGACCCTGCGGAAGGCGTCCGCGGGGACGAGTTCGGGCTCCACGTCGAACTCGGACAGCAGCAGGGGCCTGAGCCCGGGCACCAGGTCGAGGTGGAGCACGCGCCGGACGCGGCAGCCCATGGCCTGGGGCAGTCTCGTGCGGGTCGGCCCGTAGCTCATCAGCCCGTCCGCGTACACGTGCAGGGTGCTCTCGGAGAAGATCGCCGCGAGCGCGCGGGCGGGGTCGACCTGGATGGACTCCAGGACCAGTTCGACGGGCCCCTCGCCCAGCCCCCAGGCCAGCCGGAGCGCGCGCTGCCACAGCACGACGTCCTCGGCGCGCGGCCCCCAGGCGCCGGGGTGGTAGGGGCGGATCGCCTCGTTCCAGCTGACGACGGCGTCGAAACGCGCGGCGACGCGCTCGTAGCCGGCCATCGCGTCCAGGCCGGCGGCGGTCTCCGGCACCGGGGCGTTGTCGCACACCAGCAGGATCCGGCGGCTGTCCGCCGGTGGTCCGAACTGGCCGGCGTCGAGGGCGGCGGCGACGGTGGCGGCCCCGTACAGGGTCGAGACCTGGAAGATCTGGGTGTGCGCGGGCATGGGTCAGGCGGCCTTCTGCTTGTCGCGCAGGCGTCGGAGCAGGGTGCCGCGCTTCGTGTCCATCGTCATCAGGGTGTGGTCCAGTACGTGCTGGGGCATGCGGTGCAGCGCCGCGGCCGACTCCTGCCGCAGCCGGCGGGCGGTGGCCGCCTCGTAGTCCCCCGCCTTGTCGGTGTGGAAGGCGATCAGCGCGCAGTAGGTGCGGACCGCCTTGGGCAGCAGGAGTTCGGCGTCCCGGTCCTGCCGCAGGTCCTCCAGCAAGGCGTCGTAGGCGGGGAAGAAGTCCAGCTGGCGGGAGTCCTTGATCTGGGTCAGCGAGGTGGCGACCCCGCGCCGGTAGAAGATCCCGTGGAGCCCCAGGACCGCACAGGTGCGGGCCCGCAGGTGCAGTCGCCAGGTCCACAGCCGGTCCTCGGCGGTGCGCAGCGCCGGGTCGAAGCGCATCGCGCCGTCCTCGAAGAGCCGCCGGTGGTAGAGCCCGGCCCAGACGAACGGATAGTCGACCATCGTCTCCATGCCGGGGTGGGCGATGCCCGCGCGCGGGTCCGTCGCCCGGTCCCGCACCCGGGCGGGGACGCGCCGGATGACCCGGCTGGCGCCCGTCGCCTGGACGTGGTCGTTGCGGACGAAGTCGACGCCCAGCTCCTCGGCCGCGCCCAGCAGCTTGTCCAGGTGGCCGGGGGCGTACCAGTCGTCGCCGTCGAGGAAGGTGAGGAACTCGCCGCTCGCCGCCTCGATCCCGCTGTTGCGGGCGGTGGCGATGCCCACGTTCGTGTCGTGCCGGATCACCCGGGTGTGCGGGAGCCTGTGGGCCCAGCGGTCGATCACGGACGGCGTCTCGTCCGTGGAGCAGTCGTCGACCAGCAGGAACTCGACGTCCCCGGCCGCGTTGCGGGCGAGGCTGCCCAGCGTCGTGTCGGCGTACGGGGCGACATTGTGGAGCGGTACGACAACGGACAGTTTCGGCACACCGGCCCTCGCCTTCGATCTTGTAGCCGCCCAAGGTAATCAGGGGCGCCGAGGACCGGGTGGCCGCCGGAACGACGGGCGGTGAACTCTGGACGACGCCCGCATGTCCCCCGCCGCGAGGGGGCGGCGGGCGAGGCGGCGGGCGGGCGTCGTGGCGGGCGTCGCGGACGCCACCGGTCCCAACTCACCCGGAAGACCGTGTCGTTCGGAATCATGCCGGGCGCCGGGGACTCCCGCAGCAGGGGGCTCCGGTCGACTGGCGGCGGCCCTCGGCCGAGCGTATGCCTTGCGGTACTGCCTCACGAGCGCCGGAACATCGATGGTCTGACCGTGGTACGGGCCCTCGGCATGGAGCAGCGGCGGTTCATCGTCGAAGTCCATGAGGAAGAGTGGCAGCTCGGTAAGAGGACGGGTCGGGCCGTTCCACGGCAGGACCCGCGCGTCAACACGCCGACGACCAGGGGCCCTGCCCGGTCACGCCCCCGCCCACCAGGCCGTTTCACCCTCCCGGCACAGGATGAAAAGGGTTCGGTCACGCGTGCGCCCGCACCAAGAGGGTTCCGACCCCTCGCCCTTCTGGGCGGCTCCTGCGTGCCCTGTCCGGGCAGGTGCGGGACGTGGTGGATGTAGCGTCCCGCGTGCTGGTCGCAGAACGCCATGTAGTTGATCGAGTCGAGCACGAACGAGTGGACGCCCAGGTCCACGGCCTGGCTCAACTCGATGTCGGGGACCGTGATGGAGCGCTGGAGAACCTGTCGTTCGCTGGCAGCCTCCTAGGCACTGGCCAGCGAGAGCTTCGCCGCGAACCCGAGGAACAGCAGCCCCGCCGCCGAGGTCGCGCCCGCCGACAGCCGCCTCCGGCGGCGGAACGCGGCGGAGAGGCGGGTGCCGCCGAATATCAGTATCGACAGATAGAGGGCGCTGGCTATCTGGAGCAGCGTGCCCAGCAGCAGGAACGACAGCGCCGGGTACGCGTATCCGGGATCGACGAACTGAACGAAGAACGAGATCAGGAACAGGATCGCCTTCGGGTTGAAGATGCTGATCACCAGAGCCCGGCGGTACGGCCGCTCCATCGTCCCGGCGGCCTCGGCCCCGGCGCTCTCCTCGGTCAGCTCGGCCACCCGCCGGTGCCGTTCGCGCCACATCGACACCGCGGACCGCAGCATGCCGATGGCCAGCCAGGTCAGATAGCCCGCACCGGCGAACTTGACGACGGCGAACAGCACCGGCGTGGTCCGCAGCAGCGACGAGGCGCCCAGCGCGGACAGGGTCATCAGCACGGTGTCCCCGGTCCACACTCCGGCCGCCGCCACGTACCCGGTACGCACCCCGCGCCGGGCGGCGACGGACAGCACGTACAGCGAATTCGGCCCCGGCAGCAGAACGATCACGGCCAGACCGGCGAGGTAGGTAGGAAGGTCGGTGACACCCAGCATGGACGGAGTGTCGCACGCGAGTACGACACTCCGTCCAGAGGGTTTTCGGATTCTGTGCGCCCGAAGCGTCCCGGCCGCCGGACCCCGCCCGCCGGGCGACGCCCATCGGCCCGCGGCCCCGGGACCGCGTCCGCCTCGGCATGCGTCCGCAGCCCCCGGGACCACGTCCGTCTCAGAACGCGCCCGCGTCCCCCGGGGTTACGTCCGAACCCGTCCGCGTCCCGGGGACCACGTCCGTCTCAGAACGCGTCCGTCGGCACGTACGCCCCCCACACCTCGCGCAGCGCGTCGCAGACCTCGCCCACCGTGGCCCGCGCCCGCAGCGCCTCCTTCATCGGGTACAGCACGTTGTCCGTTCCCCCGGCCGCCTTCCGCAGCGCGGTCAGGGCCCCGTCCACCGCGCCCTGGTCGCGTTCGGCGCGCAGCCGCGCGAGGCGGGCCGCCTGCTCGGCCTCGATCGCGGGGTCGACGCGGAGCGGCTCGTACGGTTCCTCCTCGTCGAGCTGGAAGCGGTTCACGCCGACCACTACGCGCTCGCCGTTGTCCGTCTCCTGCGCGATCCGGTACGCGTTGCGTTCGATCTCGCTCTTCTGGAACCCGCGTTCGATCGCGTGCACGGCGCCGCCCAGATCCTCGACCTTGGTCATCAGCTCCAGGGCGGCCGCCTCGACGTCGTCCGTCATGCTCTCCACGACGTAGGAGCCGGCGAACGGGTCGACGGTCGCGGTGACGTCCGTCTCGTACGCCAGGACCTGCTGGGTGCGCAGCGCGAGGCGGGCGGACTTGTCGGTCGGCAGCGCGATGGCCTCGTCGAAGGAGTTGGTGTGCAGCGACTGGGTGCCGCCGAGGACCGCCGCCAGGCCCTGGACGGCGACGCGCACCAGGTTGACCTCGGGCTGCTGGGCCGTCAGCTGCACCCCGGCCGTCTGGGTGTGGAAGCGCAGCATCATCGACTTGGGGTTCTTCGCCCCGAACTCCTCCTTCATCACCCGGGCCCAGATCCGGCGGGCGGCGCGGAACTTGGCGACCTCTTCGAGGATCGTGGTGCGGGAGACGAAGAAGAAGGAGAGGCGGGGCGCGAAGTCGTCGACGTCCATGCCCGCCGCGACGGCGGTGCGGACGTACTCGATGCCGTCGGCGAGGGTGAACGCGATCTCCTGCGCGGGCGAGGCGCCGGCCTCCGCCATGTGGTAGCCGGAGATCGAGATGGTGTTCCACTTCGGGATCTCGGCCTGGCAGTACTGGAAGATGTCCGCGATCAGACGCAGCGAGGGCGCCGGCGGGAAGATGTACGTGCCGCGCGCGATGTACTCCTTGAGCACGTCGTTCTGGATCGTGCCGGTCAGCTTCCCGGCGGCGACGCCCTGCTCCTCCGCGACCAGTTGGTAGAGGAGCAGGAGCAGGGCGGCCGGGGCGTTGATCGTCATGGACGTGGAGACCTTGTCCAGGGGAATGCCGTCGAACAGGACGCGCATGTCGTCGATCGAGTCGATCGCGACCCCGACCTTTCCGACCTCGCCGGACGCGATCGGGGCGTCGGAGTCGTGGCCCATCTGGGTGGGCAGGTCGAAGGCGACGGAGAGCCCCATGGTGCCGTGGGCGATCAGCTGCTTGTACCGGGCGTTGGACTCCGTGGCCGTGCCGAACCCGGCGTACTGCCGCATGGTCCACGGCCGGCCGGTGTACATCGTCGGGTAGACCCCGCGCGTGAACGGGTACGAGCCCGGCTCGCCCAGCTTGTCGCGGGCGTCCCAGCCGTCGAGCGCCTCCGGTCCGTAGACCGGCTCGACGGGCAGTCCCGATTCCGATTCACGCGTCATCTGCTGTGCCTTCCACTGAAGCCGCTCCACCGGACCGTACGAGGGCCGGCCGAAGCGCTTGCCGATATCGGATGGGTTTCGCGACGGACTGTAGCGGCGGGCGTGAAACCGCTGGAGGGGCGACCGCTGGGACCTTCCTCACAGCCCCGTGCCGGTCCGCCCCCGTCGACGCTCTTCCTTCCATCATGCGCGGCTCTCCCGCATGCGCGGCCTTTCCTCATGTGCGGCGTTTCCCCGCCGCGCGGGCTTTGGCAACCGGGCGGCGCGGGAATCCGTCCCAGGGAACAGCCGGAGCGACCCGGAGAAAGCGACCCGGAGGAGCAGGGGGCCGAAGATGATACGCAGCACCACCGCACGTGCGTCGCGCGCGTCACGCGGCGGGACGCCGGTCACGCCGAGGGCCGGGAGACGGGGGTGGGCGGCCACGACGGCCACGACGGCCCTCGCCGTCGTCGCCGTGACCGCCGCGACCGCCGGCTGCGATCCGCGGCCCGCCGACGGCGCGTCGGCGACGACGCCGGGGGTCGCGACGAGCGACGACGCCAGGCCGGCGGCCCGGCGGTCGACGCCCCCGGCCGTCCCGTCGTCGCCGCCGAGCGCCCCGGTCTCGTCGCCCGCCGCCACGCCGCCGTCCCCGTCCGTCTCCGCGTCCGTCCCGACGTCCGCCCCGCCGAAGCCGGACCCGCAGGGGACCACACTGCTGGCGAGCGGCTCCCAGGGGAGGCAGGTGCGCGAACTCCAGGCCCGGCTGCGGCAGATCGGCCACTTCAACCGCTCCCCCACCGGCTACTACGGCACGGTCACGGCCGACGCCGTCCGGTCCTTCCAGACCAAGCGCGGCCTGACCGCCACCGGCCGGACGGACACCCTCACCTGGCAGCGGCTGCTGGGCATGACCCGCCCGCCGACGGCCGCCGAGCTGGACCCGCCGACCACGGCGCCCGTCGCCAAGCCCGACAAGCGGTGCATGACGGGCCGGGTGCTGTGCATCAGCAAGAACAGCCGCACGCTGTCCTGGATGATCGACGGCCGGGTCGTCTCGTCGATGGACGTCCGCTTCGGCTCCCAGTACACCCCGACCCGGGAGGGGACCTTCTCGGTCTACTGGAAGTCCCGGCACCACGTGTCGACGATCTACCACACGGCCATGCCGTACGCGATGTTCTTCAGCGGCGGTCAGGCGGTGCACTACTCGGCGGACTTCGCGGCCCGCGGCTACCAGGGCGCCTCGCACGGCTGCGTCAACGTCCGGGACGAGGGGAAGATCGCCGCGCTCTTCGACCAGGTGAAGACCGGCGACAAGGTGGTCGTCCACGGCTGAGCCGTGGAACGGGCGGCCCCCGGGCATCAACCGGAGGTCACCCGGAAGAGTGGCGGGGGGGGGCCCGGGGGGAACGGGGC
>NZ_JBAGJZ010000046.1:0-64971 GCF_037034285.1 Streptomyces tyrfis
GGCTCGTCGCGCTGCCGATGACCAGTCGGCTCACTCTCTACTGCGTCACGGCCCCGAAAAACGTCACACCCGGTGCGGAACGGCGGTGCCGCGGCCCTGGCCGCGCCGGTCGTCCGCGCCCGGGGAGCCGGTGCCGGCACCGGCCGCCCGGCCCGCCGCGGCCGGGAACACGGGCACGGTCACGGACCGGTCCGCCGACGAAAGCGCCGAACCGAGCGCGTACGAGACGGCGGGCGGCAGCACGGCCGTCGCGGCGCGCGGGCCCCTGGGCGGGGTCGCGGGCGGGCGCTTCGGGTTCGGGCCGGTGGTGAACCGGTTCACCGGGGACGCGGGGCCGCGCCCGTCGCCGAACGCGTTCGCCTCGTCGCCGTCGCGGCCGTTGTTCCCGACGGTGCCGCCCGGCCCGTTCTGTCCCTTCCCGCCCTGGTCGTCCTGGTCGTCGTTCTCGTTCCCCTGGCCGTTTCCGCCCTTGCCGCCCTTGCCGTTCTTGCCGTTCTGGCCGTTCTGGCCGTTCTGGCCTTTCTTGCCGTTCTTGCCCTTGTTCCCGTTCCCGGCGCTCTGGCCGATCAGCCGGTCGCAGTACCGCTCCAGGTTGTGCGGGCCCTTCGCCAGCGCCTCCAGGGCGCGTCGGCGGTCCGCGTCCAGGTCGCCGGCGCGGTAGTCGCGGCACGCCTTCAGCGCCTGGGCGTACCAGAGGCCGGAGGCGCCGCTCCCCGGGGCCGCGGGGGAGCTGTGGTCCGCCCCGCCCTTTCGGCCGTCGCCCTTGCGGTCCGAGCCGTCGCCGGCGCGGCCGGTGCCCCGCTCGTCGTCGGGGGCGGAGGAACCGCCCCGGGGCCCGGAGGAGGTCGCGTCCGGGGAGGCCGGCGGCTCCGCGGACGGGGTGGTCCCGCTGACGCCCTGCGAACCGCTCCCGTCGGGGGACGCGTCGGCCGAGACGGAGATCGCCGGTTCGGGAGCGTCCCGTCCGAACGGCCCCGGGAGCATCCCCGCGCCCGTGGCCACCGCCACCCCGCCGAGCGCGCAGCCCGCGAAGGAGGCGACCAGCCCGAACCGCAGCGGCCTGCCCCAACGCGGGGAGCGGGGACGCCGGGGGCCCGGGGCCGCCCCCGCCCCGGCCACGCCGCCGACGGGCCTGATGCGGACGGGAGCGAGCGCGTCGTCCTGCTCCGGCCCGCCCGCCGCCCCGGCGCTCGCGGCGTCCCCGACGCTCCCGGATGACGCGGATGACGCGGATGACGCGGACTGAACAGGTCGCTCGGCCTGCGCGGGTTCCACAGACCGCACGGGTCGCTCAGACTGCCCGGGTCGCACAGCCCGCGCGGGCTGCATGGCGGCCCGGAAGGCGGCCAACGCCTGGGCCTCGCCGGGCAGTTCACCGGTTGCCGGGCGGGCGGTCCGGGCGACGGCCGCCAGCGCCGCCGCGAGCTCCTCGGCCTCCGTACCGGGGTGACCGTCGAGGGAAGCGGCCGGTTCGCCGCGGAGCAGTTTCTCCGCCGCGTCCTTGTCAAGCCATTCGTACCGCTCGTCGGCCATCACATGTCCCTCTGCGTCCACGGACGCGAATGCGTCACACCGGCGGGCGCCGCCAGACCCTGCTGTGCGGGGCGCTGGGCGGGCAGGCCGCCGAGCCCCGCCGGCCGGCCCGTCGCACCCGGGTCCGCTGGATCAGCCGCGGGGACGCGGTCCTCACCCGTCGTGCTCCCCGTACTCCCCGATCCCCCCGGACCCGCCGGATTTCCCTGACTTCCCTGGTTCCCCCGGCCCGATCCGCTCCCGTTCGCGCTCCGCCCCCTGCTCCCCCGGCCCCCTTCGCTCCCGTCGCTCCCGCCACTCCCCGGACCCGTGTCCCTCCGCACGCCGCCCACCGCGTCCAAGCCGCTCACGTCGTTCACACCGCTCACGTGCAGCAGCTCGGCCAGCCGCTTCAGTCCCCGGTGCGCCGCGGTGCGTACCGCCCCCGGCCGCTTGCCCAGCGTCTGCGCCGCGCTCTTGGCGTCCAGGCCGACGACCACCCGCAGCACCACGGCCTCGGCCTGGTCCTGCGGCAGCTGGGCGATGAGCGACATCGTGCTCCCGGTGGCCAGGGCCTCCATCGCCTCGTCGGCGGTGTCGGACGCGGCCGGCCGGTCCGAGAGCTCCGACTCGTCGCCGCCCACGGCCGGCCGCCGGCCGCGCATCCGCAGATGGTCCAGGGCGCGGTTCCGCGCTATCCGCGCCGCCCAGCCGCGGAAGCGGTCGGCGTCGCCGCTGAACCGGCCGAGGTCGCGGGCTATCTGCAACCACGCCTCGGACGCCACGTCCTCGGCGTCCGCCTCCCCCACCAGCGTCCGAATGTAACCGAGCAGCCTCGGCTGCACGGCGCGGTACACAGTACGGAAGGCGTCTTCGTCCCCGCCCTGCGCCGCGAGTACGGCGGCAGTCAGCTCCGCGTCGTCCCCCAGCACTCCCTCAACCTGCCCTGCTGTCTTGAATAGCAGCTGGTCATCACTGCCGCGCCACCCTGCGCGACTCAGCACGCTACGTCCTCACGCGTGGCCGCGTCCATGTCTTGTACAACCTGCAACATTCTCCGGAGACGAGGCCGGGACGGAGCAGTGTGACAGAAATCGCGGCGGTGGCGCTGAGAGGAGTACGGGGTCGTCCTACGGCCCCGTCGGAAGACGACCGGGGTCTCTCCTGTGGGGGGTGGCGGCCCCGGTCGTCGCCCCATTCGCCCCCTCTGACCAGGTAATATGCGGGTCACGGACCGTCTGCATAACCAACGCGTGACCAACGCAGCCGCCAGAGCGCCCGAGGTGATATGCTGCCCAGTCCTCGCTCCGGGCCTCCCGGCTCCGCCCTCCGATCCGGTGGGCCGTGGCTCACGGCGGGGGTCACTGCGGCGATCCACACTCCCCGCAGCCGTAGGCGCCGGCCTCTCTGTGCGGGCACCGTGCCCCGGGTGGCTACGCGTGCGTCAGTTCTCTGCGGCCGAAGTCTCAAGGCCCGTGGGGCCTCCGGGGTTCGCGAGGGGATGGGCCGCGTAAGCGATCCGGACGACGCCGTCACCGTGCCGGCTCGTGGAGGCTTCGACGCCGAAGACCTCGCGCATCACGTCGGGAGTGAGGACGTCGAGTACGGAGCCGGCGGCCACCGCCCTCCCGCGGTCAAGGACGACGATCAGGTCGCAGAGCCGGGCGGCCAAGTCCAGGTCGTGCAGGACGGCCAGGGTACTCACTCCGGTCGAACGGATCAGGTCGAGCAGTTCGAACCGGGCGCGGATGTCGAGGTGGTTGGTCAATTCGTCCAAGACCAGTAGGCGGGGCTCCTGCGCCAGGGCTCGGGCAAGCAGGACTCGTTGGCGTTCGCCCCCGGACAAGGACGCGTACTCCCTGTCGGCGAAGTGGCTGATCCCGCAGCGGTCGATCGCCTCGGCGACGGAACGCCGGTCGTCCGGGCCCTCGCGACCGATCAGCCCGTGGTGAGGTGTGCGGCCCAGCGCCACGATCTCGGTCACCGACAGGCCCCCCGTGCTGCCGGCCGGGTCCTGGAGGACTGCGGCGGTTCGGCGGGCGGCGGCACGGGGCGCGAGGCGCCAGACGTCGTCCTCTCCGACCCTGACGACACCCTGGGTGGGGCGGAGCGACCGGTAGATCGCGCGGAGCAGGGTGGACTTGCCGCTGCCGTTGGGGCCGACGAGGCCGACGACCTCACCGGGGCCGACTTCCAGGTCGACCCCGTGCAGGACAGGGATCCCCTCCAGTGCGACGTGTACCTGGTCGACGGTGAGCTTCATACGGTGTCCAAGCCCTTGTTACGGCGCAACAGCCAGACGAAGAACGGGGCGCCGAGCAGGGCGGTGAGGATGCCGAGCGGCAGTTCGTTCGGTCGGATGAGGGTACGGGAGAGGAGGTCGACGAGCACGAGGTAGACGGCTCCGAGCAGCGCGGCGAGCGGGAGAAGTCGCCGGTGGTCCGCTCCGACGGTGAGGCGTACGAGGTGCGGGATCATCAGTCCGACGAAGCCGATGCCGCCGGCCACCGCGATGACCGAACCGGTGAGCAGCGCGGTGATGACCAGCAGGACGGCGCGCAGCCGGTTGACGTCCACGCCGAGTGCGGTGGCTGATTCGTCGCCGGCCAGGACGGCGTTGAGCCGCCGTCCGAACAGGCCGAGCAGGGCGGTGCAGCTCAGGACGATCGTCGCGACCACGGGCAGCTGGTCCCACTGGGCTCCGGCGACGCTGCCCAGCATCCAGAACATCACCGTGCGCAGTTCGGTGGGCGTCGCCCAGAGCTGCACGAAGCTGGTCGCGGAGAGCAGGACGTAGCCGACCGCCACGCCCGCGAGGACGAGGCGGGTGGGTGCCAGGCGTCCGCGACGCCGTCCCAGGGCGAAGACCGCCGTTCCGGTGGCGAGAGCGCCGAGGAACGCGGCGCCCGCAACCCCCACTCCGCCGATGCCGATCCCGCCCAAGGTGATGACCAGAACCGCGCCGAAGGAGGCTCCGTAGGAGAAGCCGAGCACGGTGGAGTCGGCCAGGGGGTTGGCGACCAGGGTCTGGAGGACGGCGCCGGCCACCGCGAGGCCGGCGCCCGCGAGGGCCGCGAGGAGGACGCGGGGCGTGCGGAAGCTCCACACGATCTGGTCCAGCGCGGGGTCGGCGACCGCATCATGGCCCGTCAGGTGATGGGCCACGATGCTCCAGACGTCCGCCACCGGTACGGTGACCGCGCCGATGCTGATCGCCGTGATCACGGCGGCGAGCAGTGCGGCCAGCAGGACGAGGACACCGAGGGAGAGGCGCAGTCCGGTCAGAGAGCGTCGGGGTGGAGCGTCTTGGCGATCTTCTCCACGGCCACGTCGTTGCTGGGGCCGAGGTAGATCGAGTCGGACAGCACCACGTACGCGTCGTTCTTCGCCGCCGACCACTGGGGGAACTCCTTGAGCAGCTTCTTGGCGTAGGCCGTCGGGTCGGGGTCGTTGTAGCTGATGACGACGAGGGCGTCCACGTCGGCGGCGGCCACCTTCTCCTTGCTCAGGTCCGCGAAGGAGGTCTTGGAGGCCGACTCGAAGGCGTTGGTGCCCCCGGCCTTGGCGAGGATGTCGTTGTAGATGCCCTTGGCGACGACAGAGCTGAAGTCGTTGCCGCCCATCGTCATGTTGGAGAAGAGGACCAGGACGTTGGGCTTCTTCTCGTCCTTGACCTTCTCCGCGACCTCCGCGATGCGCTTGTCGGACTCGGCGATCAGCCTCTCGGCGCGGTCGCTGACGCCGAAGATTTTGCCCATGTCGCGGAGCAGGGCCCGGCTGTCCTCGATCGTCATCCTGGACGTGTCCTGGTCGCAGCCCTGCGGTGAGATGTAGGTGTTGGCGCCCACGTCCTTGAGCTGGTCGCGGGTGGCGAAGCCGTTCTTGGCGTCGAAGCCGTACGCGGTGGTGGACAGGACCAGGTCGGGACGTTGGCCGAGCATCGCCTCGCGGGGGATGTCGAAGGCGTCGTTGAGCTTGATGTCGCCCTTGGGCAGGGCCTTGATCGCGTCAGCGCGGCCGGGCACTTCGGACATGCCGTAGCTCTGCTGGTTGACGACGATGCGGTCCTCAAGCCCCAGGGCCAGGAGCGTGGAGACCTCGGCGACGGAGGCGCCGTTCATGACGACCACTCTGCCGGGTGCCTTGGTGAAGGTCTGCTTCACCCCGCAGTTGTCCAGCGTGACCGGGTAGCCGGCGGCCGAGGACGCGGCGGGCTGCTTGGTCTCCGCCGCCGTCTCGCCCGTCGGGCCCCCGCATCCGGCGGTCGCGGCTCCGACGACGGCTATCACTCCGAGGGCGGCGAACCGCTTGGTGGACATGTGTGCTCCTAGTGTGAGGCCGGCTGTCGGCCAGGGTTCGTATCAAGAGTCGGGCGACGCCCGGAGCGAGTTCCCAAAGGTCGTGGCGAATCCGGAGCCGACGGTGCGGGCAGTGCTCCGGTAGCCACGCAGTGATCCAGCTGGCGGAAGAAGGCGGCCCGGTCGATGGCCGGATGGACGGACGGCAGCGGGCCGTCGGCCGACGCCAGGCTCTCCCGTACGTTGTCGGCCCGTACGGTCGCGAGCCCGAGGTTCCCGTCCGGCCCGTCCGGACCCTGCGGCAGGGAGTCGAAGAAGGCGAGGACCGCTGCGGCGTCCCCCGTGTTCGGGGGGATCCGCTCTCGCCAGACGTCCAGTGGAAGGGTCTCGATCTCGTAGCCGTACTCGCGCAGCCAGCGGTGCAGGTCCTTCTGGCGCACCGGAGTTCCGGCGTGGTGGTGGACCACGGCGTGGGGGCGGCGTCTGCCGGGTCCGGTCGCCACGATCTCGGCCGCGACCCGGTCGGCGGGGATCCAGGACTCCTCCGGAAAGAGGTCGGGCACGATGCCCGCAGGCACTCCGGCGCGCAGGACGGTCCACAGGAAGTCCTGGCGGTTCACCGTGCCCGCCGCGATCGGGCCGACGACGCGGCCGAGCCGGTGGACCGTGACGGGCAGGCCGCGCTCGGCGGCCCGTTCGAGGAGGCGTTCGGACGCCCACTTCGTCTGCTGGTAGCCGTAGCGCAGTCCTTCGTGCGCGGTGAGGAACGTCTCCTCGAACTCCTCGCTCAGAGCGCGCGGTGGGCCGACCGAGAGCGTGGAGACGTAGTGCACCGGGATGCCGCGCGGGGCCGCCAGACGCAGCAGGCAGCGGGTGGATTCGGTGTTGGCCGGGCGGAGGGCGGTGTAGTCGCGGACGACACTGACCGCCGCGCCGTTGTGGACGATGGCGTCGACGGTGGACCCGAGTTCGCTCCACTGGTCCTCCGTCATGCCCAGTTGCGGCAGGGACAGGTCTGCTGGGAGAGCGGTGACGCGATGGTGCTCCTCCGGTGGCAGCGCCAGGCCGGCCGCTTCCAGAGCGGCGTGGACGCGCGCCAGAGCCTCCTTGGGGCTCTGGCCCCGGACGGCGCACACCACCTCCGCCTCCGTCGACCGCAGAAGCCGTGCGACGAGGTGGGTGCCCACGAATCCTGTGGCTCCGGTGAGCAGGAACCGCCGGGGTGGCCAGGAGGCCGTCCCTGCTCCGGGGCGGATCTCCGGTGCGAGCTCGGTGTCGGCCGCCAGGGAGGACGGCAGCACGGAGTCGGCCGGGCTGTCGGACACAGGTGTTGCGGCCCCGAGGAAGACGGCGAGGGCGGCGGGAGTGGCGTACTGGAAGAGCGACGCGACCTTCACCTCCCTGCCCAGCTCCGTGGCCAGGCGGTTGGCGGCCTGGATGGCCTGGAGGGACTGAGCTCCGCGTTCGAAGACGTCGTCGTGCGCGGTGAGGTCGTCGGCCGCGAGTACCTGGCGCCACACGCCGGTGACGGTGGCCTCCAGCGTGAGGGCTCGCCCGGTGTCCTCGGCACCGTCAGGGAGCGCGGGGAGTTGGGAGAGCAGTGCGGCACGGTCCGTCTTGCCCGACGCGGTGCGGGGCAGGCGGGTCAGGAACGTGAGCGAGGCGGGGATCAGCGGTCCGGGCAGCCGGGCGCGGAGGTGGTCGCGGACCGCTGACGCTGGTGGTCTCGGTCCGGCGGGAACGAGGTGGGCGGTGACCCTGCGGGTGCCGTCGGGCAGCACCTGACCGACCACGGCCGCGTCGCTGATTCCGGGGTGGGAGAGCAGGGCGCTCTCCACTTCGGCAGGCTGGACACGGTGACCGCTGATCTTGAACTCGTCGTCCGCGCGGCCGAGATGACGCAGGAGTCCGTCCTCGCCCAGCTCCACCAGGTCGCCCGTTCGGTACGCGCGTGGAGAGCCGGGCAGCCGCTTCAGCGGGACGAAGCGCTCCGCGGTCTCCTGTGGCCGGTCGCGGTAGCCGTTGGCGAGGGCGGGGCCCAGCAGACAGAGCTCCCCGTCGACAACGGCCGCCCGGCTGCCGGGCAGGGGGCGGCCCACCGGGGTGTCGTCGGCTGCGAGAGCCGTGTCGTGCAGATCGGCCACCGTGGCGACGACCGTCCCCTCGGTCGGCCCGTAGGTGTTGAGAAGCCGGACATCCGTGCCGACCGCCTTGCGCCAGCGGGCGGCCCTCTCTCGTAGTGCGGCCTCGCCGCCGATGACGACGGTGTGCACCGTGCTTGGCAGTGCGCCGGCCCCGGTGGACAGGGCATAGGCCAACTCGTGCCAGTACGCGGTCGGCAGGTCGAGCACGCTGATGCCCAGGCGATCACACTCGGCCAGGAAGTGCGGGATCGAGTCCGTCATGTCCTGCGGCCTGATGACCAGCGTGGCGCCGGTACACAGGGTCAGGAAGATTTCCTCGATGCTGGTGTCGAAGTGCAGGGGGGCGAACTGCAGGACGCGGTCGGTGCGGCCCAGGCCGTAGCGGAGTCCGGCCCCTGCGACGAAGTGGGCCAGTGCTCCGTGTCCGACCTCGACGCCCTTGGGCTCTCCTGTGGTGCCGGAGGTGTGGATGACGTAGGCGAGTTCCCCGAACTCCGGTGCGGACATGGGCGGGTGCGTCGATGTGGCGTGCGGCTCGGCATCGACCAGCAGCACGGCGTGGTCCGGGAAGAGAGGCGCGTACGACGCTGTGGTGAGGACCAGGTCGGGTGCGGCGGAAGTGAGCAGCGCGGTGGTGCGGTCTGCCGGGGCGTTCGGGTCGAGGGGGCAGTAGACGGCACCTGCGGCCATGATGCCGAGCAGGGCGGTGACAGCCGCGATGCCGCGGGGCAGTACGACGGCCACCAGGTCGCCGCGGCGCACTCCATGGTCGGCGAGCAGGTGAGCGGTCCGGCGTGCCTCGCCGAAGAGTTCGGCGTAGCCGATGCTTCGGCCGCTCTCCTCCACGGCCACCGCGCTGCCGCGTCGCGCCGCGTGGTCGGCGATGAGGGCGAGCACCGGGCGGGGTGGCGCGGGGAGCGGGTCTCCCTCCAGTACGTGGACCGGCGTGGAGTGTGCCGCGAGCGAGGCGGAGGGCAGGGCGTTGAACGGGCGGTCTGGTTCCGCGACGGCTTCCGTCAGCAGGTCGAACAGGGCGCGCCGGTGACCGGCGACCTCGGCGGCGGTGTACAGGTCGGGGTTCGCGTCCACGGCGAAGCGCAGAGATGTGCCTTCGGAGCGGTCGTACACGTTGAACGCCAGGTCGTCGACGGGTCCGGCCGAGACGTTGTGCACCGTGCTGCGATGTCCGGCGAACCGCAGGTCATAGGCGAACGGCATGATGTTGACGCCCGGGCCGGAGAGCCGCCTCCCCGCGCCCACCAGCCGCAGGTCGCGCCGGATCTGCTCGTAGCGGTAGCGCTGGTGAGGCAGGGCCGAGCGCACCTCGCGGGAGACCGCAGCGACCAGCGCCCGCAGACTGTCGTCCGCGCCGACGGCCAGTCGCAGCGGCAGGACGTTGCGGACCATGGCGGGCACGCGCAGGGACACGGAGCCGAAGCGGCCCATCGCGGGGACGCTCAGCACGATCTCCGGTGCTCCGGTGGCGCGGTGGAGGTGGGCGGCGGTGACGGCGAGAAGGACCTCCGACCAGGACACCGACAGGGCACGGGCCGTGGCCCGCAGCGCCGCTGTCGTCCCGGCGTCGAGATCTCCCTCGTCCCGGAGAAAGGAGGCAGTCGGCAGAGCTGACCTCGCCGCCGGTGTGGCGATCTCGGGCCGGTCGGCGTACCGGTGCGTCCAGTGGTCCCGGTCGCGGGCGAACTGCTCGGACCCGCGGTAGGCAGCCTCCTCCTCGCGTACCGAGGCGAGGGTGCCGAATCCGCTCGGGCCGACCGCCGCGTTCGCGGCGAGCGCGGTGTAGACGTCGGCGACGCGCCGTGCGACCAGGGAGAGGCCGAAGCCGTCCAGCGCGATGTGGTGGACGCGGTGGTACCAGAGGTGGCGGTCGGCGGCGAGGCGGAACAGGGCGTGCCCGAAGAGTGGTCCGCGGGTGAGGTCGACGGGGCGCGCGATGTCGGCGCCGATCCAGCGCAGTGCCTCGGCCCGCGGATCGGGCGCCGAGGAGACGTCGGCGGTGTGGAGGTGCCACTCGGGTGCCGGGATGTCGACTTGCTGAGGACGGCCCTCGTCGTCGGCGGCGAACACGCAGTGCAGAGCCTCGGTCTCCTCGACCGCCCGGCGCAGCGCGGCCTCGAAGATGTCCATGTCGACCGGGCCCTCGATCACCACGTACTCGGCGGTGTTGTAGGCGGGGCTGGAGGTGTCGAGCTGGTGTCCGGTCCAGATGCCCTCCTGTGCCCCGAGCAGCCGGTGGTGGGGGCGGTCGCTGTCAGGCGTCGTCATGACGTCCTTCTTTCTGCCGTTCGTCCAGAAGCCGCCACCAGTGGTGGAAGGAGGGCAGTTCGGCAAGATCGATGAAGGAGACGTCGATGCCGTACGCCTGCCAGCGCTCGACCAGTGTGATGAGGCGGAGGGAGTCGAGTCCGGCGCCGGCGGGGTTGTCGTCGAGGTCGACTTCCTCGGGCTCCTGGTAGAGGAGTTCGGCGAGATCGGCGCGGAACTGCTGGGTGGTGAGGGCAGCGGGCATGGTGGTCCTCTCTCTTCGCGCTGCGGGCGGCGGAGGTCAGTTGACCTTGCGGCCCGGACCGCTCCAGAACCGGTCGCGCAGTTCGCGGCGCAGGATCTTCCCGCTGGGGTTACGGGGGACGTGGTCGATGAACTCGTACTTCGCGGGCAGTTTGAACGCGGCCAGCCGGGGTGTGAGGAAGGTGTGCAGGTCGCGAGCGCGCAGGGCCGGGCCGCCCGGGTCGGCCGGGACGACGAAGGCGTGGACGTACTCGCCCCAGCGGTCGTCCGGCGCGCCGACGACCACGGCTTCGGCGACGCCGGGGTGGTGTTCCAGTACGTTCTCGATCTCCGCCGGGTAGACGTTCTCGCCCGCCACGAGGATCGCGTCCTTGATGCGGTCGCGGATGAAGACGTAGCCGTCCTCGTCGACGAAACCGGCGTCCCCGGTGCGGATCCAGCCGTCGACGAGGGTCTCGGCGGTCTTGTCGGGGAGGTTCCAGTACTCCACCATGTGCGCCGGTGTGGCCAGGCGGACCTCGCCGACCGCGCCGGGCGGCAGCGGGACGCCCTGATCGTCGGTCACCTGGACCCGTACGCCGGGGTAGGGGCGGCCCGCCGCCTGCATGGGAGGCGATCCCGGCTCGTGGACGGCAGGCGGCAGGCAGACCGCCGTGTTGCCGGTCTCCGTGAGCCCGTAGATCTGCGCGAACTCGCAGCGGAACACCGCCAGGCTCTGCTCCAGCAGGGTCTCGGAGATCGGCGATCCGCCGTAGACGATCTTGCGCAGGGTCGCGAAGTCGGCCGGTGTGACGCCCGGCCGCGTCAGCATCATCCGCAGCATGGCGGGAACCACGCAGGCGGTGGTGATGCCGAGCCGCCGGATCAGCTCGATGGCCACGGCGGCGTCGAAGGCGCGCATCGCCACGACCGTGGTCCCGGCGTTGAAGTTCTGTGTGGCCCACCACAGTCCGCCAATGTGAAAGCCGGGGATGCCGACCAGCGCGATGTCATCGGAGCGCCAGTCGATCCAGTCGACCTCCGCCTTCGCCATGGCGTCCGCGATGGCGAAGAAGCTGCGGTGGGCCAGCACGACGCCCTTCGGCAGCCCGGTGGTCCCACTGGTGTAGAGCTGCGCCACCGGGGTGTCGCGCGTCGCCGCGTACGCCACGTCGGCTCCGGGGTGCGGGGCCTTCCAGGCGG
The DNA here is from genome assembly GCF_037034285.1 of Streptomyces tyrfis. NCBI lineage: Bacteria > Bacillati > Actinomycetota > Actinomycetes > Kitasatosporales > Streptomycetaceae > Streptomyces > Streptomyces tyrfis. The sequence goes on from NZ_JBAGJZ010000046.1 coordinate 11,663, forward strand.
TGTAGCCCTCGGCCGCGTCGAGCGCGACGACGTGTTCGGGCGGTGCGATCGGCATGTTGTCGACGATGTGCCGGAACTCTTCCTCGACGAAGAGCAGTCGGGTGCCCGAGTCCTGGAGTATGTGGCTGACCTCCGGTGACGTCAGCCGCCAGTTGACCGGGACGAGGACGGTGCCGGTCTTGGCGCAGGCGAAGAGGATCTCGTAGTACCGCTCCGACTCCTTGCCCAGGTAGGCGACCCGGTCACCGGCTGTGAGACCGGCGGCGCGCAGGGCCTGTGCGGCGCGGCTGCTCTCCCGGTGCAGGTCCGCGTAGGTGAGTGTGGTGTCGCCGCAGATGACGGCCGGGGTGTCCGGCTGTCCTTCGGCGTGGAAGCGGGCGGTGTCGACGAGGGTGGTGGGCCGGTGGTGCAGCCGGGTGCCCGGCTGCGGGGCGTCAAGGGTGCCCATGTCAGGCGTCCGTCCTGTCTGTGCCTGCCGCTGAGCGGGCTTCGGGTCGGGTGATGTTGACGAAGGCCAGGGTGGCGTCGCCGTCGCACCGGCCTCCCTCGGTGTCCCAGTAGCGGTAGGCGGTGGTGGCCATGAGGAGGGGGCCGCGGCCGGGTGACCGGAGGTCGACGGAGCGGAACGCCATCTCACCGGAGAAGTCCCGCGGACTGACCGGCCGTCGGAAGCGGGAGGCGAACCGGGCGATGAGGATGTCCGGCAGCTGGTGGCGCCAGAAGTCCTCCAGCGTCCAGCTTTCGAAGCCGGTCAGCAGCTGTTCCTTCACCGACTTGGCGACGAGGTAATACATCATCTGGTTGTAGGCGATGTTCACCTCCACCGAGTTCAGGTGGCCGGTGTCGTCGATGTAGCAGGACTCCGGGATCGCGAACGTCGCCCGAACCCGGGACAGCCCGTCGGGCAGCCCGGAGACCTCCGCGGTGAGCAGGTAGCGGCAGTGCTCCTTGTACGGTGCGAGCACCCGGGGCAGCAGGTCCTCGTCCGTGGCGAAGGTCTGCACGGGGCGCGCTTCCACGGTGCGAGCGCTGGCCCGGGTCATGCCGCTTCCAGACCGACGTGCAGCTTGCGCTCGTCGTGGACGGTGACGCGGTAGGAGACCGTAGGTTCGGGTGTGGTGGTGTGCCGGGCGCAGTGGATGAGACTGCGGTTGTCCCAGACGAGCAGGTCACCCTTCTCGAAGCTCTGGAGATGGATGTTCTCGTGCTCGAAGGTCCGGTCGAGCTGACCGGTCGCCGCGAAGAGCCGCTGGAGCAGTTCTTCGTCGAGCGGCTTGCCCTGGGCGTCCTCGATGCCGACGGTGAAGCCCTCGCTGAGGTAGAGCACTTGCTCACCGGTCATCGGGTGGGTGAAGACCGTCGGCTGGAGGACGGCGGGCGTCTTCTGCTCCACCTCGTCGAGGATCTCCGACAGCGGGCGGTAGACGTCGTGCGGGCGCACCTTGAAGTACTTGCGAACCGAGTGCTGGCAGCGGGTCTCCGTGATCTCCCGCTTCAGGTCGTCGGGCAGCTTCGCGTACGCCGCTCCCATGTCGATGAAGTACGTGCCGCGGTTCTTCGCGGGTATGACCTGCGGGTAGATCAGGGTGATCCCGAACGGGTCCGGCATGAACTGGTAGTCGGCGTGCCAGAACTTGCCCGTCTTGGGCACACCGATCTGCTTGCCGTTCTCCGGCACGTTCGAGGAGACGAACACCTCTGACACCTCGGGGTGCTGGTACATCGGCTCGTAGTACGTCTCCGGGCGGCCCAGGCGGCGGCCCAGCTCCAGGAACGCCTGCGGGGAGAGGTCCTGGCCCTTCAGAACGGCGATCTTGCGTCGGTAGACGGTCTCCTTGAGGGCCGTGATGTCGCCTTCGGAAGCCGACGTGTGGTCGAAGTCCTCGACGGAGGTGCCGATGGAGGTCCCGGCGTGGTCCGTGATGCGCATGGTGGTGCTCCTTCTGTCGTGGCGGAAAGATGTGTGGCTGCCGCCGTGTCAGGCGGCCAGGCGGGTGTCGATCAGCACGGCGGTCGCACCGAGCGTGAGGTCGGGGACCAGTTCGCTGTCCTCGACGGTGACGCCGAGGTGGCGTTCGATGTGGATGCTGATCTCGACCATGGTCAGTGAGTCGACGTCGAGGTCGGCGTAGGTCGCCTCGGGTCTGAAGTGTTCGGCGGGCGCGTCGTGCAGGGCGCTGAGGATCGACACCAACTGCTGGTAGGTGGCGGTCATGAGGCGGATTCCTCTCGGTGGTGGGGCGGTTCGGCGGTCGGGAGCAGCGCGGGCCAGGTGAGAAGGCAGGAGCCCCAGGTGAGACCGCCTCCGAAGGCGGTGAGCAGGACCCGGTCGCCCGGCCGCAGGGCCCGGTTGGCTTGGCCGGCGGCCAGGGCGAGGGGGATGGAGGCCGCGCCGGTGTTGCCGACCGTCTCCACGTGGGTGGCACATCGGTCGATGTGGAGGCCCAGGTCGGTGGCGACTGTGCGCAGGATGCGCAGGTTGGCCTGGTGGGGAACGAAGCGGTCGATGTCCTGGACGTCCAAGCCGGCCCGGTTCAGTACGGTGCGGGCCGAGTCCGTCATCCGGGCGACCGCGTGGCGGTACACCTCTTTGCCGCGCATGGCGAAATGCCGCTCGGCATGCGAAGTGCGACCGGGGTCGGCCGGGAGGCGGGAGCCGCCGGCCGCGACCGTGATCACGTCCTCGTGCGCGCCGTCACTGCCGAGGTCGAACGGCCCGATGGCACCGGTCTCCGAAGCATGCCCGGCCCGCAGGACAACGGCTCCCGCGCCGTCGCCGAAGACGACGGCGTTCTGCCGGTCCTCGGGGTCGACGATGCGGGAGTACACGTCCGCGCCGATCACCAGGACACGGCTCGCGACTCCTGAGATGATCAGTCCCGCCCCCGTTGCCAGGGCGTAGACGAACCCGGTGCACACGGCGCCGACGTCGAAGGCCGCCGCACCGGTCAGGCCGAGCCGTGCGGCCACCAGCGGCGCGGTGGCGGGGCAGGTGCGGTCGGGTGTGGTGGTGGCCACGACGACCGCATCGGCCGTGTCGGCACCGGAGTTGGCGAGCGCCCTGCGGCCCGCCTCGACGGCGAGGTCGGAGGTTGCTTCCTCCGGGGCAGCGAGATGCCTGCTGCGGATACCGGTGCGGGAGCGTATCCAGGCGTCGTCGGTGTCGAGCCGGTCCGCCAGCTCATCATTGCCGACCTTGCGCCGGGGCAGCCAACCGCCGACGCCGCTCAGCACGGCGGACCGGTCGGTGGGTGTCGCGGACATGGTTCTCCTGGGAATTGGTGTCGGTGGGGCCTTCTTGCGGGGCGGCGACATCGTTACGAGGTGTTCGAACGGATCAGGAGAGCGGCGAACGAGCCGAGCGCCAGCGCCCCGGAAGTCAGGAGCAGAGCCGTTCGTATGCCGTCGACCAGAACCGGGACGGACGACTCCTGGCCGATGCCGGAGGCCGCCGCGACGAGCAGCGCGAGGCCGACCGCGCCGCCCACCTGGAGGGACGTGGACGCGATCCCCGAGGCGATGCCCTGATCACCGGGCGCCACTCCCGAGGCGGCGGCGATCCACAGAGCCGTCCACGCGGCGCCCTGCCCCACGCTCATGAGCACGATCCCCGGCAGCAGCGCCGGATAGGAACCGTTCGCCGCCACGGCCGGCACCAGGGCGAGAGCGCCGACGGTCCCGATCCCCAGTCCGCCGACCAGCAGGCGCCGCATGCCGAACAGGGTGACGGCACGACCCCCCACCTGGGTGCCGGCCGCGACGACGACAGCCGGGACGAGGAAGCAGAGCCCCGTCACGAAGGCGTCGTAGCCCCGCACGGCCTGGAAGTAGAGGGTCAGGAAGTACGGAAGCGAACTGAACGTCGCACTGAACAGTGCCGCGACCCCCGTGGCCGCGACCAGCCCGCGGCGGCGGAGGAGACGGACGGGCATCAGGGGATCGTGCGCCCGCCCCTCGATGGCGGCGAAGAGAATCAGGCAGAGGAGCCCCGCGACTGCGGCGGCCAGGGCCGCGGGGCGCGTCCATCCCTCCGCGGGGGCGTACACCAGCAGGAAGACGAGCAGTGTGAGCCCGCCGGTGGCGGCCAGCGCCCCTGCGGTGTCGAAGCGCCGCGTGCGGTCCCGGGGCGGGTCCGCGGCGAACAGCAGGCGTCCGAGGACGGCCAGAGCGAGGGCCACGGGGACGTTGACGAAGAACACTGAGGGCCAGCCGTACCCGTGGACCAGAACGCCGCCGAGGAGCGATCCGAAGCACAGTCCGCCCGCGCCGGCCGCGCCCCAGACCGCGAGCGCCCGGTTGCGTACCGGCCCTTCGGCGTACGTGGTGTTGATGAGCGAAAGCGTGGCCGGGAACAGCAAAGAGCCGCCGATCCCCTGGGCCGCGCGTACGGCCAGCAGGATGCCGGGCGACTGCGCGAGCCCGCCCATCAGGGAGGAGAACGCGTATATCGCCGTGGCCAGGACGAACATCCTCCGGCGGCCCACGAGATCCGCCGCGCGTCCGCCGAGCAGCAGGAAGCCTCCGGTGGTGACGACGTACGCGCTGACCACCCACTGGAGGTCGTGGTCGGAAAAGCCCAGTGAGGCGCCGATGTCGGGCAGCGCCACGTAGACGATGCTGTAGTCGAGCGAGATGACGAGCTGGGCCAGAGCGAGGACGACCACCGGAAGGCCAAGGCGCTGACGTGCTGCCACGTGCTCGTCTGCGGTCGCGGACATGATCGATCCCTCTCTGGTGAAGAGCTCGGTGAACGAGGTGACGGGGGGGCGGAACGCCTGGGGAAGTGCGTCAGGGCACGCCGGACGTCGCCGCAGTGGGCGGGACGAGGGACGGGAGTCGAGGTACGGGCACCGGTGTGCGCTCCCGGCGCGATGGGTGGTGCGGAAACACGTGGAGCGACCGCATGCGCAAGGGGGCCCGGGAGGGTGTCGGTGTGTCAGTAGCGGCGGTACGTGCCCGGTTCCGGCTCTTCCTGGTCCGGCGCGCCGCGCAGGGTCACGTCTGCGCCAGCATCTTCCGCACCTCCGTCACCAGGACGGTCAGCGCCTGCCGTTCGGGGACGGTCGTCTCCGGATGCCAGAGATCGGCCAGAAGACAGGTCCTCGGGCGGTTCCCCCGGTTCTCCGCGTGGTGTTCGAAGGAGTAGTCGAAGAGGAGACAGCGGCCTTCTTCCCAGACGCGCGTCTCACCGGCGACAGTGATGTCGCAGTCGTCCGGGATGTCGACGGCGAAGTGGAGGTTGATGCTGAAGTTCCACAGATCGCAGTGCGGCGCGATGCGGGTACCCGGCAGCAGCGTCGAGAAGTGGCTTTCCAGCAGAGGGCAGATGAGACCGTGGCCGACCGCGACGTTCTTGACGATGTCGAACGCGGTGGGAGCGATCTCGGCAGACTCCGCCATGAGCTCCCCGTCCCGGTAGAGGTAGAGGGACTGCCAGTCGTCCTGGCGCGTCAGGTAGTGCTCGTAGTCCGAGAAGGCCGCACGCTTCGTCCGCCAGGCCCTCTCGTGCTCCGCGCTGATCGCCCCATGCGCGCCTTCCAGAGCCTCCACGAGCGACGCGATGCCCGGATCGCTCCTCGGGTCGTGCCAGGGCTTCTGGGATATCCCCGGCAGGATCCACTTCGCGCCCGCCTGCAGCGGGTGCCTGGGGAGCCCTCCCGGCGCCATCATCTCCTCCACCCGCGCAAGCGAGTCGGGGCCGAACTCATCACGTATCGCGGCGAACTGCTCGTCGGTCGACTGCATCACGACTTCCTTTCCGCCCTGCCGCCGAGGGGATCGGACTCGGGGTCCCGCCCCCGCACCCCTGCGGCCGCGGCCTCCCGGAGGTCGGTGGCCGCTTCGTATCAAAAGTCGAATGCCCATCCGCCCGAGTTCCCGTCACGGCCGAGAAAATCCGGTCAAAAGTGCGAGGAGGTGGCGGCGGACTCTCAAAGGCCGCCACGACGTCCTCAAGGTGCGGACCCCAGGGTGACCGGCCTGACGACGGCGTCGACGGTGACACGGCCGGTCCGTACGAAGTCGAGGGTGAACGTGATGCGGTCCCCGGGCCGCCATGTCTCGTCGGCGGGAAGGGTCACAGCCGCTCCGTACGGCGACATCTCGACCTCCCCGTACGCCGGGACTTCCACGGTCTCCGTCCGTTCCCGGTAGGCCCCGTTCGTCGCGTTCATGCGGTGCGCGGTCAGCTCGACGCCCCGCTCGGCGACGGGGGAAGTGACCGAGCGGAGCCGGTCCGGTGCACCCCCGGTGTTGACGATGTGGAAGTAGGCGTTGGTGTCCCTTCCGGGAATCACCGGAAGAAGCACGCGGGCCTCCCGCACCTCGATCTTCGCGGGACTGCCCGCGTACCCGGCGGTGGTCCAGGCGGACAGGCCGCCGACGGCGGCGATGGCGGCGACGGCCACCGCCGCGCCGGTCCCGGCCGCCTCCCGTACTCGTCGGAGACCGGGACCCCGGTAAAGATTCTTCATGAGCGTGCGCTCCACTGAGAAGAGGGAGAGGGAGGGGATATGAGCTTCGCCGCGGCGGGAGCGGGCGGAGGCGTCACAGGATGTTCCGCGGGGCGGACCGAGGGCGGGGCTGCCGGGCCGGCGACGGCTGCCAGGCGCGCAGGCGCAGGCTGTTGGCGACGACGAGAACCGAGCTGAGCGACATCGCGACGGCGGCGACCACGGGGTTGAGCAGACCGACCATGGCCAGCGGCACGGTCACGGCGTTGTAGCCGAAGGCCCACACGAGGTTGACACGGATGGTGCCCAGTGTGTGACGGGCCAGTCGGACCGCGTCTGCCAGAGCCTCGATGTCGCTGCGTACGAGGGTGACGTCGGCGGCGCCGATCGCCACGTCGGTCCCGGTGCCCATGGCGATGCCCAGGTCCGCGCCGGCGAGTGCGGCCGCGTCGTTGACACCGTCCCCGACGACGGCGACCCGCCGGCCCTCTGCCCTCAGCCTGCCGACGAGTTCGGCCTTGTCCTGCGGTGTGCAGCGAGCGTGGACCTCCGCGATGCCGAGGTCCTCCGCGACCGCCCGCGCGACAGCGGCCCGGTCGCCGGTGGCCAGCACGGGGCGCACGCCGAGCCTGCGCAGCCGGTCGACGGCACGGTAGCTGCCGGGTCGTACGAGATCGGCCACCTCCACGATCGCGGCAGGCGCACCGTCCACCCGCACCAGGACCGCCGTACGGGCCGCTTCGTCCGCCCGTTCCCGGGCCGCTCGCAGGGGCGCGGGCAGCTCCGTGCCGTCGGGCGCCAGCACCTCCACCTCGTGTCCGTCCACGTGCCCGCTCACACCGTGCCCCGCGGAGGCCCGGAACCCGGACACGGCGGGCAGGGGGTGGTCCCCGGCCGCACGGCGCGCGTGGGCCGAGATCGCCCGGCCCAGCGGATGTTCCGAGCCCTGCTCCACGGCGCCCGCGAGCCGGACGGCCCCGTTCGCGTCCAGTCCGTCGGGCACCACGGTGACCCGCCCGACGCTCATGTGTCCCGAGGTGAGGGTCCCGGTCTTGTCGATCACCACGGTGTCGACGTGCTGGAGCCCCTCCAGCACCTGCGGGCCGCTCACCAGGACGCCCAGTCGTGCGCCGCGTCCGGTGGCCGCCATCAGCGCCGTAGGCGTCGCGAGCCCCAGCGCGCACGGACAGGCGACGACGAGGACCGCGACGGCGGCGGTGATCGCGGCCTGCGGGTCGGCGCCGGCGCCGAGCCAGAAGCCGAGCGTCGTGGCCGCCAGGGCCAGGACGACCGGGACGAAGACACCCGCGACGGTGTCGGCCAGCCGCTGTGCCCGCGCCTTGCCCGCCTGGGCGTCCGTCACCAGCTTCGTGATGCGGGCGAGTTGCGTGTCCGCGCCGACCGCCGTGGCCCGCACCAGAAGCAGACCGCCCACGTTGACCGATCCGCCGGTTACGGAGGTTCCCGGGCCGGCCTCGACGGGCTCGGACTCGCCGGTGACGAGGGACAGGTCGACGGCGGAGCTGCCCTCGGTCACCTCTCCGTCGGTGGCGACGCGCTCACCGGGACGGACCACGAACACGTCGCCGACCCGCAGCCGTTCGATCGGCAGCAGCTCGTCCGAGCCCCGGCGGCGGACCGTCACCTCCTTCAGGGAGAGCTGTGCGAGCGAACGCAGTGCCGCACCGGTCCCCCGCCGGGCCCGACCCTCCAGGAAGCGGCCGGCCAGAACGAACAGCGGTACGCCCACCGTCGCTTCGAGATAGACGTGAGCCATCCCGTCGGAGGACGAGGGCACCAGGCTGAAAGGCATCCGCATGCCGGGCGCCCCGGCTCCGCCCAGGAACAGCGCGTACGCCGACCAGCAGAACGACGCCAGTACGCCCAGGGAGACCAGCGTGTCCATGGTCGCGGTGGCGTGGCGCAGGCCGCCCAGGGCACGCCGGTGAAAGGGCCAGGCCCCCCAGACGACGACCGGCGCGGCGAGCACGAAGCACAGCCACTGCCAGTTGTCGAACTGCGACGGGGGGGCCATCGACAGGACGAGCACAGGCAGGGACAGCGCCGCGGTGATGAGCAGCCGCTCACGTTCCTGCTCGGCGTCGGCCTCCGCGGAGTCCTCGGTTCGCGCGGGCCGCTGTTCCTCCGCCGACGGCACGACCAGTCGTGCCGTGTACCCGGCAGTCTCGACCGCCGACGTCAGTTCGTCCGGGGTCACCCGCGCGGGGTGGCTGACCCGGGCCCGGCCGGTGGCGAGGTTCACCTCCGCCGTGACACCGTCCAGCTTTCCCAGCTTGCGCTCGACCCGTCGGACGCAGGCCGCGCAGGTCATGCCGCCCACGGCGATGTCAGTCACCACCACTGTGGGCGCCGCATCAGATGTCATCAGTGCCCGCCCCCGTGGTCCATGGGCATGTCCCCGTCGCCGGCGGGCGAGTCGCCGGTGATCCCGGGGCCGTGTATGCCGGGCGCGACCGGGCCCACAGCGGCCCCCACGGCGTAGGCGCCGGCGAACAGCACCCCCAGGAGGAAGAGAAATCCCCACAACGCGGACGGTGGGAAGCGAGCGTTCTTCGCTTCGGGCACGGGGTCTGCCGTCTGCTCCACAGAGTGCTCCTCGACATTCTCGACGCGAGCCGTGAGAGAACGGCTCGTGGCAGTCCAGAAGTCGAAGACGCCCCGACCGGAGTTCCCCGGCGCGGGGTGAACAGCGTCACAGCCTCCGTTCGGGTGACCCCGGGAGCTGCGCGGAGACGCCGCGCGACCACTGTCGTGCCGGGCGGCCGAAGCCGTCCGGCACCGGCGCCCGATGAACGCATTCCCTCGGCCGCCCGTATGTGGAGGGTTCCCGACACGAGGTGCAGCTGAAGGCTGCGTCGAGGCGGCCGGCCTTGGCCTCTTCGATCAGGGACCCGAACTGATCCGCGCTCATCTGCACTCGCTGCCCGAAGTCGTCGGTGATCACGACCCGGCGCTCGGCCGGAGCGCTCTCGTCGACGAACATCTGTGGGCACCCGCAGTCGCCGTTCCTGCAGAAAGTGGCCAGGGGCTCGGGGGATCCGGTCATCGCGCTCTCTCGTTCACGCTCACCGGCCCCCGGGCGGGAGCCCGAGGCCCGAATACCGGGGTGATTCCTGCGGCATCCGGGCCCAAGCTCTCCTGCCCTCCGGCGTGGAAGCACAGCAGGCCGCCCGCGCGCACCCGATGCTTCCGAAACCCACGGGGAGCCGGGAACCGGAAGACGCTGCCGTACGACACCTCATGTGCCGGGTGAGCGGGCAGCAGAGGCGCGGAAGCGGTGGGAACGAAGCCTGGAACCCACTGCGCGGGACCCGGTCTGGAGGTGTCGCGCAGGGAATGCCAGGATCGGTTGGCATGTCGGTGGGGTGGTGGTTTCGCGCCACACGGTCCGCGCTGTTCGCGGTCGTGTGCGTGGCGCTTGCCGCCTGCGGCCACGTACTCATGTCGGGTGATCCGCTCCCCTGGTGGTCCCTGGCCCTGTGCGTGGGAGGAGTCGGCGCACTGGCGTGGCTCGTCGCCGGCAGGGAGCGGGGCCAGGCCGCGGTCGTGGCTCTCACCGTCGCGGTGCAGGCAGCGCTCCATGGCGCTTTCACGCTGGTCCAGACCGCGCAGCAGGCGCCCCCGTCGGCAGGTGGCGAGTCCACGCTCGCGCTGAGATGGGCGGACGCCCTGCTCTGCGGCCCGCACGGCGACACCGGCGCGGCAGCGCGAGCCTATGACGTCGCCGAGCAGGCCGGCCTCACCGACAGCATGCGACTGCCCAGCCTCGAAGGCGGTTCCTCCGCGATATCGGCGCTCGGACATGCCGCCCACGGCACCCACGCGGCCCAGCCCGTGCACGACATGGGGGCGATGACCGGCACGGCCTCCTGGGGAATGCTGGCCGCGCACGCGGCAGCGGCCGTGCTGTGCGGCCTGTGGCTGGCTCGCGGCGAGCGTGCGGCCTTCCAGATTCTGCGGGCGCTAATGGACCGCTTCCGCCTCCCCCTGTCACTTCTCGACGCGATCCGCCCGCTCCCGTCCGCGCCCCCCGCGCCCGGCGTCGACCGTTCCGGCGGGCGTCCGCGCCCGCGGCTGCTCGTTCACACGCTCGTCACCCGGGGACCTCCGAGGGAGACCGCTGTCCGCTGACAGCTGGATCACGTCGGCCGCGGCATCCGCCGCCGACGTATGCCCGCGCATCTCGACGCGGGCGAAATCTCCCTATCCCTGGACCGCGCATGCCGGTCGGCAATGCCCTGTCCGGGATTTCCGGAAGGACCGCAGTCTCCATGTTTCCTGCCCTAAGACACCATGCGGCGACGGAAGACGACGTCACCGCATGGGCCGTCGATGCCGCAGCCGGCGACGCCGACGCCTTCGAACGCGTCTTCCGCGCGCTCCACAACGACGTACGGCGGTACGTTGCCGCCCTCGCCGACGATTCCCAAGGGGCCGACGACCTGATGCAGGAGACCTTCCTGCGTGCCGTCAGCACGATCCACCTCTTCCAGGGCCGCGGTTCGGCTCGTGCCTGGCTGCTCACCATCGCCCGCCGAACCGTCGTCGACAGCCTCCGGCGCGCCGCCTCCCGGCCTCGGCTCGCCAACATCCCCGACTGGCAGTACGCCGCGGAGTGCGCCCAGCCGCGGGACCTGCCCGGCTTCGAGGAGGGGATCGCCCTCATGGCCCTGGTGGAATCACTACCCGACGACCGCCGGGAGGCGTTCTTGCTGACCCAGGTACTGGACATGCCGTACGACGACGCGGCCCGCACCAGCTCGTGCCCCATCGGCACCATCAGATCCCGGGTCTCACGAGCCCGTACGACGCTCTGCGCCATGCTCGACGACAGGGCGCAGCCGGCTCTGGCCTGCTGATCGGAGGAAAGCCCAGTCGCACCTGCGACCGCTCGGGGCGCCGACAGCGCTCCGAGCGGCGATGCGTCACCACGTGACCAACGCGTGACCAACAGCGCTCAGGAACAGGCAGAAGCACCACGAGGAACGCCAGTCCAGGCAGAAACCAGGATCCTGGACCATTTCCACAAAAACCCAGGTCAGGAGCCATCTGAGAATCAGTCATGCCGGGGGTGGCGGCCCCGGTCGTCCTTCTTGTCCCTGCGCCTCTGACCAGGCATTTTCCGGTGTTCGGGACCCATCCGTGACCAGCAGCGTGACCAGCGCAGCCGGACACTCACCCGATCCGCCCCAGTCCGATGCGCTGTGCCGTTCCCGACGCGAGCTTCCGCGCGCCCGCTACTCGCCGTTTTCCGTACTGGGCCACAGTGATTCCGTCCTTGCGGAGCAAGTACCCATCCCGGGCGAAGATGAGGTCGTGGTCGTCCCAGAGCGGGGCAAGCCTCTCCTTCCACATCTCCTGACGCTCCCACTGCGTCTTGAGGACGTTCATCAACGCCTGGTCGACGTAGATGATCGCGTTGTCGTCTCCGTCTTTGGTGAGGCGCCGAAGCACGCTCTTGTTGCCGACTTCGACGACGACCCATTCGAGCTCGATGGCGCAGTCATCCCAGTGGACGAGATGCCACATCATGCCGAGAGCCTCGCTGCGGCGGACTCCTGTTGCCGTGTAGGTGGTCCACAGCGGGGCGTCTCGGGTACAGAAGTGCAGAGGGCCACAGCCGCGCCGCCCGCAGGGCGTCCAGATCTCCTCAAGAAACCGAGCTGTGTCGGCATCGTCGAGGGTCACGTACTTGCGCTCCTGCGCCTTGATCTGTCGGATGGTAGGCGGATTTGCAGTCGACGCCGGATTGGCTGGGATCAGCCTTTTCGCGACCGCCGCGTCGAACGCGCCGGACAGGATGTTGTGGACGTGGCGAACGGACTTCGCCCCCAGCGGCTTTCCCTTGTTCGACGGGCAGGGGGCCGTCTCAAGCGTCCGGTACAGGGAATCGAGGTCATCGTCTGTCACGTCCTTGACCTTCTTAGCCCCCAGGTGGGGCTTGATGTGAAGCCGTATCTTGGGCTCGTATCCTGCCTTGGTCGTGTCTTCAACTCGGAGACCGTCGAACCACTTGTCCATCCAGTCCCCGAGCTTCATGTCCGAGCGCGAAACAACGACACCCGATTCTCGGTCTGCCATCCACTTACTGAGAGCCCTACTGACCTGGGTCTTCGTTGCGTATTCCCGACCAATCCAGAAGCGAACCTGCTTCCCCTGAGCCGGATCGTAGTGCAGGGGTGTCCGCACTCCCCAGGTGTTCGGCCTACCACTTCGCGGTATTTCGACCGGCGTACTACCGAGACCATTTCCCTTCCTGGCCACCTGCCGCCCCCTTTCCGTATCCGAGCAAGCTCGGCCTTTTAGTTTCTCGTCACACCCATTACGGGATCTGCCGGTCGAGCCATTCATTCAGATCCACCAGTCGACACCGAAGGGCATTACCGACCTTCTTGAAAGGAATCCCCTGGCTCCGCCAGTTTCCGTAAACCCAGCTTTTCGGCCTAACCAGGTACCTCGCGACATCGTCAGGAGACATGAGCACGAGCGAAGAGTCGCTTCCGCTCGCCCCTCCAGCAGAACTACTCGACCGGAACCCCATTTACGTCACTCTCCATCTGCAGGGGCGCCCTTGCGGTTCGGCGACGGGCGCCACGCTCGTCTGGGCGGCAGAGGGCAGGACGGTCCTCCCGAACACGAGTCGGCCCACTGCGTCCGCTACAGCTCCACCGCCAAGCGCAGCCAAGTGCGAACTCCTCCAGGGTCGCGACGATCGCCGGTTTGGCTAACCGGCGATCGTGGTCTATGTTGCGCGCCGCACCAGATGAATCCGACAGCGCTTCTCGGGCCGGCCGCCGTCAGGAAGTGAGCCGGTATGAACGCGGCGTCGGGGTCGCGCCGTCCGTGACAAGCACCAGCAGTCCATCGTCCGTGAGACAGACTTCGCGCTGCAACGCGCTCAGGGACACCAATGGCGCTGCCCCCTTGCCGAGTTGAAGCGCCAGGGTGTCGCAAGCCGCATGAGGACGGCACGGTCGCGGCGATAGTCTCGTTGCAGCGTGTCCTCGCCGAACAGGCCAACCGCGCAAATACAGATACAGAGCCCGGTAGAAACGGCGCTGCCCCCGCCACCTGACCGAACCACGCGTTCAGCACGCCGAGCGCACAGAGGACGGGGGACGCGAAGCGAGCGGATCGAACAGCAGATTCAGACAGATTCGCCTCCCAAGTAGAGACCATGCCAGCAAGGCAGCCTCACGCGGTGCGGGGTTCCGGGTAACCCTGACCGCGGCGGAGCTGCTTCATCTGACCCGGTTTTCCGAGAAGTTGTACGTTGACATGGTCTCTGCTGGGGTTTCCAGTCTTTTGAAGTTCTTTCTTGTCTGCCGTGGGCGAATACCCTGGGGGCGGATCACCCGAAAACCGTGCTACACCGATATACGCTCCGCGAGCGCGCTCTCGCCGACCCCATTGGGACCTTCGGGAGGAACGTGTCGTGGACGTGGTCCACTCGTCGAGGTGGGCGCGGAAGGCATGCTGGATCACATGGTTGGCCAATTCGGCTCACGACCAGGGGCGTGGGTTTGCCTCAAGCGTGGTGAAATTCGGCGATCCCCCACCGAGGGCTAGCTGGAGACCGCCTCGAAATGCGGCTGCGACTTGGTAAGTTCGGGCACATAACGCTGAATTCAGTGGATCTGCGCAAGGCCGCCCGGAATGCCTCCATGGACGCCCTCGCCATTCAACGCACGAACCGGATCGCGACACCGGATACCGAGACCCTCACACAGAAACTGGTGACGGGAACGATCCAAGGTGTCTTCCCCGGCGCCGATACGGCCGTGGTCGAATGGCGTCCGGCCCACGCGAATTTCAACTGGGCGAATATGACGGCGCCTGTGTTCTGTGTGTTCGACTGGGAGAACTGGGGCATGGCCCCGTGCGGCCTGGACGCGGCGAATCTGTGGGGCGCCTCTCTCGCCGTCCCGGCTCTGGCCGACCGCGTCCGCAGCGAGCGGCGTGACGATCTGGATACCCGGGACGGCAAGCTGATGACGCTGTTCGTCGCCGCGAAGATCCTCGGCCCCTACGCCGACCCGGACGCCCCCGACTGGGGGCTGCCCGGGAAACGGCGGAGCGCGTGGTGAAGGAACTTCAGACGGGCTGACGGCGGGCCCAGAGAAGCTGCCGGTACTCCCGGACCACCTGGTCGTCGATCTGGTACGCCAGGGCACCGGTCAGCTCCCGAAGGTGGTCGACGTTGTCCGTACTGACCGCAACCGCGTCGACCCGGGGCAAACCGTAGGCGGAGCGGAACGCCGCCTGGACCCTCGTGGCCAGCGGCGAAGGCCGCAGGAAGACCTCGGGCTCGGCGACTACCTCTCGCAGGTGGAACTGGCCGCGATACGATCCCGCAGTGATACCCGCGAGCGGTGAGCAGGGCGCACTGGGCCACTTTGTACGAATCACCCGGCACTTGGGTCCGTGAGTACCCCCTGAACTGCGGGTCCGCCGGTATCCGGCGGGCTCACACCGCCTCAGTCCTCGGTCGGCGGCTTTGCCGCTTCGGCGGCGCGGCGGTACTCGGCATTTATGCGTTGCGCCTCTTCGAGCTGGTCTTCCAGGACGACGATGCGACAGGCGGACTCGATGGACGTGCCCTGGTCGACCAGTTCGCGGGCGCGGGCGGCGATGCGCAGTTGATAGCGGGAGTAGCGGCGGTGTCCGCCCTCCGAGCGCAGGGGGGTGATCAGACGGGCTTCACCGATGGCGCGGAGGAAACCCTGGGTCGTGCCGAGCATCTCGGCGGCCCGGCCCATCGTGTAGGCGGGGTAGTCGTCGTCGTCAAGTCGGCTGTACGAGTCGTCTGCTGTCACTTGCACCTCTCTTGTGGAACGCATGGAGGGGCCCTGATGCCGTACGGCACCAGGGCCCCGAAGGAACTACTACACCACCTGCCGGTCCTGATACTGCTACTGCGCCGGCATTCTGTGTCCGCGGACCCGACCTGGCTGCTGTCGGGATTGCGGGGATCGCGGTTGCTTGACCGGGGACCACCTCACTATCGATGTCCTGCGGTACCCGGGCTCATTGCTCCGGCCCGGGCGATCCTGATGGCGTGGGCTCCTCCGTTCTTCCCTCGGTGATCAACTACCTACCATGGGGCACTGCGTACGGCTGCTGATGCGAACTGCTCGGCAGCCGGTGGCAGCGCCGCTCTCGGGCAGTCGGCCCCGTTGCCCTTTCAGCGTCTGCTCTGGCTCGGAACCCCACTGCCGAACTTCCCGGTGCGCGCGTCCGCAGCCGACGCCTTCACCGAGGTACCGCTCTGTCACTTCACTGCTGGGTACTGCGAACTGCACTCACGGGACCGCACCTTCCATGACAGTGGCCCCGCTCCGGCGGCCCCTCGTTGCGGGCCGCCCGGTCCGGCCGTCAGTCCCGTCGCCGTCCTGCAACAACCCTGGCTTCGAAACTCCACTGCCGCACCGTCCTGCGAACTACACGCACTGCCGGCAGTTCTTCTCTGCCAGGCCCTGTATGTCTCTCTGGGGACGAGAGAAACCATAACCACGCCACCGCTCAATGTCTACTCCGGCCAACAGAGATTTTCGCGTGTCTTGTCAGGAGGTAATTGGCCTTGCCGGAGGCATCGGCCAGCCCGTGGTGAACCGGCTCGCCGGGGCGGCCGCGGTCGCCCGCCGGGTCTCCTGGGGGAAGGCGGCGACTGTCCGTCCTGCTCGACAGCACGAACGGTCGGGGGACGGGACGACTCGTGATTAGGATCGGCTTTCATGTCGAAGCCTGACGAGCTGCTCGTTGACGTCGCTGCGCTGGTCGAGTCCGGGCACAGCAATCAGATGTCTCTGACCGTGGTCACCGGTGGTGCTGTCATCACCGGTCGGCTGGCCCCCGAAGCCGTGTGGCGGCAACGGGTGGCGGAGGTCCTGACGGACTCGTCCCGCCTGGGCGAGTTCTCCGCCATGTTCACCGCGATGACGCGGGAGGAGGCGCCGCCCGCGTATCTGCACTTCCATATGGCGCGGATCCTCCAGGGCGCGGTGGGCATCCCGGAGACGGGTGGGATGTACCGCGTCTCGATTGCGGAGGTCAGCGCCTGGACCGTGGGCGACTTCAGCTACTCCGATCACTGACCTCGCGCCGCGCGGAGGAACTCACTGGTACGGGAGAGGGCCCGACCGGCGTGTGCCGGTCGGGCCCTCTTGGCTGTTCGGTTGTCCGCGTACGTTTCCCCCGGGCGAACGATCAGGCGGTCGGAGGGCCCGCCGGGCCGCCGAGCATCGCGGAGGCGTGCTGGTGCGGGCTGAGGGCGCGGGTGGGCACGGTCGTCTGGGGGAGGCCGTGGCAGGTGAAGCCGAGCTTGGCCATGGCCCGGACGACTTCGTCGGCACTGAAGTCGCGGCGGTCCTGGCGGGTGATGACCTGGCCGACCTGCTTGACCGGGTAGGTGCGGCGACCGATGATCACGGACTCGCCGACGACCTCCTCGGGCTTGATGTCCTTCATGGAGTCCAGGACGCCGTTCCTGGTGAGTTCGAACGGGAAGCGGGCGATGACACAGCGCACGATGCCTCACAGGGATCACAGAGAAGGGAAGGAAGTTGTTCCGCCGGGTGAGACGGTTCAGAGGGCCAGGGCGGGGACGCCCGACGCGCCGACCTGCTCGTCCACGGCGGAGGGGGTAGCGGGCCGACGGTGGTGCGTGGCGTGCTCGGCCACCATGGTGGCGGGCGAGGTGTGCGGCCCTCGGTCGCCGAGGATGTCGCGCAACTGGAGTCGGTCCGTGTAGGCGGGGCTGTCGCGGACGGTGGTGAGCTGGGCCTGGGTGACCAGTCCGGCGCACAGGCCGTCGTTGTCGCAGACCCGCAGGTGTCCGGTCCTGTCGCTGGCCATGACGGACAGGGCCACCTCGACGGTCATGTCGTCGCAGACCTGCGGCCCGGCCGTGTTCATGGTGTCGAACACCGACTCCGACACGGGGGTGGCGTTCAACGAGGGGGGCTGCAGCTGGATCAGGGTCACGACGTACCTCCTGCAGAGATGGGTCAGCTTCCGGATCACGCGGTGTTCAGGCCGCCGCGTCGAAGGCGGAGTTCCGCCCGCTCGCGCGCCGGGCAGCCGCAGTGAGGCTGCGTCGACCGCGGGAGGCCGTGCCGCGCTTGCGTCGCTCGGGTGCCGGCGTGGTGATCGTCACGGGGATGCCGGAGGGGGTCCGGGCGCCGGTGATCCGGCGGAGTGCTTCCTCGCCGGAGCGGACCTGGGTAGCCCGGGGCACGATGCCGGCGGCCGCCATGAGGCGCGTCATGTCGCGGCGCTGGTTGTTGGTGACCAGGGTGACGACACTGCCGGACTCGCCGGCCCGCGCGGTACGGCCGCCGCGGTGGAGGTAGTCCTTGTGGTCGGTCGGCGGGTCCACGTTCACGACGAGGTCGAGATGGTCGACGTGAATGCCGCGCGCCGCGACGTTCGTCGCGACCAGGACGGTCACATGCCCTGACTTGAACTGGGCGAGGGTGCGGGTGCGCTGCGGCTGTGACTTGCCTCCGTGCAAGGCGGCGGCCCGGACACCGCTGGCGAGGAGGTCCTGGGTGAGGCGGTCAACGGCGTGCTTGGTGTCCAGGAACATGATCACCCGCCCGTCGCGCGCCGCGATCTCCGTCGTCAACCGGTGCTTGTCGGCACCGCGCACGTGCAGGATGTGATGCTCCATCGTGGTGACCGCACCCTGGGAGGGATCCACGGAGTGGACGACGGGGTCGGCGAGGTAGCGACGGACCAGAAGGTCGACGTTTCGGTCCAGGGTCGCGGAGAACAGCATGCGCTGGCCCTCGGGGCGGACCTGGTTCAGGAGCGCGGTGACCTGCGGCATGAAGCCCATGTCGGCCATCTGGTCGGCTTCGTCCAGGACGGTGATGGCGACCTGGTTCAGTCGGCAGTCGCCGCGGTCGATGAGGTCCTTGAGGCGACCGGGGGTGGCCACGACGACTTCGGCGCCGCCCCGCAGCGCAGTCGCCTGCCGGCTGATCGACATCCCGCCGACGACGGTGGCCAGGCGCAGTTTCACAGCGCGGGCGTAAGGAGTGAGGGCATCGGTGACCTGCTGAGCGAGTTCCCGGGTGGGTACCAGAACCAGGGCCAGCGGCTGACGGGGCTCGGCGCGCTGTCCGGCGGTGCGGGCCAGCAGAGCCAGGCCGAAGGCAAGAGTCTTACCGGAGCCGGTTCGGCCGCGGCCCAGAACGTCACGGCCCGCCAGAGAGTTCGGCAGCGTCGCGCCCTGGATCGGAAAGGGCATGGTGACGCCCTGCGCGGTGAGGGTGGTCAGCAGGCTCCTCGGCATGTCGAGGTCGCTGAACACGTCGACTGCGGGCAGTGCCGGAGTGGTCGTCTCCGGAAGGGCGAACTCTCCCTGCATCGCGGCGGGCCGCCGGCCACCCGAACGGTTCGGACCTGCCGAACGGTTCGGGGTGGACGAACCGAAGCGACTGCCCCGAATCGAACCAGCAGGGGAGTCGTACCCGTGGCCGCTGTTGCGGCGGGCGCGGGAGGAACGGCTGTTCGTGTTTGTGGGGTTCATGAAGAACCTTCCTTGACACGGCACGTATCAAGGAATTCCCGGCGTAAGAGCAGTGCGGGGAATCACATGCACGGACCGAATAGAATGCGAACGCGGCCCACGGGAAATCCGTGTTGACGTAAGCAAAAATGGAGGATGGCGTGCGAAAACGAATCCGGTGCATCGCCGGGTGCGTCTCCGAAGGGGGCGCGTCCCTCGATAATGTGCTGCAGAAAAGCGTGTAGCTGGGGCCCGCACCCCGAGGGATGCGGGCCCCAGCTACGAAATGCGCGTCAGCGTCAGGCGGAAACGATGTTCTCGGCCGTCGGGCCCTTCTGGCCCTGCGCGATGTCGAAGCTGACCTTCTGGCCTTCCTGCAGCTCGCGGAAGCCCTGGGAGGCGATGTTCGAGTAGTGCGCGAACACGTCAGGACCGCCACCGTCCTGCTCGATGAAGCCGAAGCCCTTTTCCGCGTTGAACCACTTCACGGTGCCAGTAGCCATGCCATATCTCCTTTGGGCAGTACACCGGAATCCGCACTGTACGGAAACCGTGTCGCCGCGATGATGCCCGCCCGGAAAATGACCGGAAATACAAAGCGCTTCCCTGTGACCTGAAGGCCGACCGGAGGCGCTGAAGTTTTTTGGGTACCAAAACTGCAACCGAGTCCGACAGTAGCATGCAGCGGCAGATTGTGCGTGTCGCATTTATTTCCCGTGTGCGCTGCGGCAGAAACTCTCCCGGTAAGGGCTGTTAAAGTCTGAGGCCGCCGACACAGGTATTCATTTACCTCGGGCATGTCGTTGCCGGACCCGAGAATGCTGCGTGCCATGTCGAACATGCCGCGCATGGACTTCACCGAGAGCTGTCGCTTCTCCGGGAGACTGATCGCGGTCGCCGTACGGCCGGCTACCGAGTCGCGGCCGTGCAAGCAGGCCCCGTATCCCTGGCAGGCGAGCGCGACGGAATCGGAGTGCTGGGGACCAGAGTTCGAGGTTGGGCGGCACCGCCAAGAGCAACAGGGCCCAGATGCCCAGGTGTCGAGCGTTCCGTGCTGCGCAGCTTGTCGTAGGCCTCGACGTCCAGGTCGAAGCTGTACCCGTCCCGGATGACCCTCGGACTCCGGGTGCACTTGAGCTGAACTCCTGACGGCATGTAGGGGTACGCACCGGGTGCTCGGCCGAGACGCGGATGGCCGGCCGAGAGCTGAGTAGGACCGGCCGCGCCCGGTACGGCAGCAGGGCCAGGACCGCGCGTCGTGGTTCTGGTCCTGCCCCATGCAGTGCCGACCTGCGGCGGCGGTCGTCAGCTCTGTGCGATGCCGTCGCCCCGTCTGTCCGGCACCCTCGGCCGCGTCGGCCTTCTCGCGCATCTTGCGCACAAGCTCCGCCTTCCGGTCGGCGGCACCCTGGCGGTCGAGGTTGCGATGCGGACCGTTGTTCTGCCGTTCGGCGCGGGACAGCCTCTTGCGCTGGCCGCCGCCCATGCCCACGGGGTTGTTGATGTTCTTGCTCACGGTCACGGATTCTCCCGGAATGATGTGAAGTGATCTAACCTCAATACCGGTAACTTAGGGTGCTTTTGTTCGCTTGACCCGTTTGGGTTTGGTGGCATCAACGATGGTGATGGCTGGGTCGCGTGGTCGGTCTGTAGTGCGGTGGGCGGCGCGTTTGAGGGGCCAGCTGGCGACTTTTCGTTTGATGACGCGGGGGTTGGACCGGCGGCGTCGTGGTGGCAGGAGGCGTTCGAGGAGTTCAGCGTGGGTGGCCTTGATTGCGCGGGTGAGTCTGCCGGGGGGGAAATGCCGCCTGGTCGGTGACCTGGCGGCGCACGACGCGCAGTGAGCGGGTGAAGGAGATCCGGTCGGGATCGTGATCGCCTTGTCGTGCGGCCTGGTGCATCAGGTGCCGGATGGCATGGTGGACGAGCAGGAAGCCGTAGAGTTCCTGCTCGGCTCCCTCGGGGTGCTGTGAACGCAGCACCAGGCGAGGCCCGCCGAGGTGAGTCTTGATTTCGTCGCGGGTGGACTCGAACTCCCATCGCTGGGCGTAGAGGGCGGCCAGTTCCGCGGCTGGGGCCTTGTCCGGGTCGAGGATCGTGGTGATGAGGCGGTAGGCGCCCTCGTGGCCGGCGATGGTGTACTCCACCGCGCGTACTGGCACCCCGCGACGGGTGTGGTGGATGTCGCTCCGGTCGAAGATCTCCGTGAGGTAGGAGCCGTCCGACAGCTGCTCCACCACGGGCAGCACCAGGTCTTTACGGACTCGCCACAGCAGGCCCGCCCCAGTGGCCGCGGCTGTACGCCACAGGTCCACGCCGTAGAAGCCACGGTCGGCCAGCAGCAGCATTCCCGGCCGCAGGGACGGCAGGACCGCCCGGGCCAGAGTCTGCTCTCCGGCGCGCAGAGCTCCGATCGCGGCGTCGAAGACCGCGTGGGTACCGCACTCCACCAGACCGACCATGCGCAACTGCGGGCATCCGACGTCCTGTTCACCCCGCCCGGAGCGAGGCGGACCACCGAAGGCGTCCACGTTCGCCTTCGTGTCAGGCAGGTCGAACGTGGTGCCGTCGATCGCGGCCAGCCGCCAGTCGCGGTAGAAAAGCACCCTGAGTGGCCGGTGTGGCGACCGGACGGCACACCCGCGCGAACAACTGCCGCAGCGGCGCCACACCCAAGCGGGACCTGGCCTTCCAGATCGCCGCCGAACTCGGCACCACCCACGACGCACGCCAGCGCCGCGCACCCCGCAAACCCGCGGTCAGCAGCCGGGCGACCTCCTCATAGCTCTGCCCCGAGAACAGGCACATCGCCAACACGAAGTAGACCACCAACCGGGCCGGCAACAGCCGATTCCGCTGCTGCACCCGGCCCGTCTCCGCCAACACCTCGTCCACAAGCGACTGAGGAAACGCCTGCGTCAGTACCCCGACCGCGACCCGGTCCGACAGACGCTCACCAAATGACTTCAGCTGACCCGCTCTTGGCGCACCAACAACAACGACCGGAATGCCCCTAAGTTACCGGTATTGAGGCTAGGCGGACTTCCCCCCACCCCATCAGCGTGATCGGCGGATCGCACGTGCCGGCCGCCGGTCGCTGCCCCGACCAAGTGACACGGCCCGGTGCCGCGCCCCGCACGCGGGGTCCGGCCTGCCGGCGTCGTGTCTCCTCGTCACCGCGTGGTGCGTCCCGCCTCAGCGACGACGTCCCGAGGCCGTGTCCCGATGGCCGAGGGCGAGGAAGCGTCGTTGGCCGCATCTCCACTGGTCGGTGACGCTGAGGGCAAGGTCCTCGGCGGTCCTGCGGAGTGCCGGTGCTCCCAGACGTGCCCAGGGAAACGGCGGACCTTCGTGGCCGTGACCATCTTCGAATCGGGCGGTGCAGCGTTCCTCGACGTCGTCGAGGTCGACCTCGACGAGGAGAAGACCCGTCGGGGCGGTGACCTGGATGCAGCGGTACAGCAGAGCGCCCGGGTCACCGCCGATACCGATGTTGCCGTCGATGAGCAGGACGGTCTCCCAGCCCCCCTCGGCCGGTAGCCGGTCGAACACTGATTGACGCAGCGCGATTCCGCCGAGAGCGATCGTATGGGCCACCGCGCGGGGAGCCACATCGACGCCGAGTGCGAAGGCTCCGCGACCCAGGAGTGCCCTGCACAGCCGGCCGGGCCCGCAGCCGACGTCGAGAATGGGGCCGACGCAGCGATTGAGCACGGATTCGTCGGCCGCGGTGGGGTGTGAGTACCAGCGATCCACCGGCATCCGGATCCGGCGCCCGTCCGCCAGTCGCAGGTACACCAGTTCGCGGCCATTGCGCAGGGCCAGTGCGTAGGGGTCCGCGTCGGCGCGGGGCGATCGCTCCTCGCCGGGCGTCATGACGCGGCGTCTTGACCCGATGCGGGTCGTTCCTCGTCCGCGCGCGCGGCCCGCCGGAGTCGGCGGAGCTTGAGGGCGAAGGCAAGGGCGGAGGCGCCGAAGAGCACGGCGGTGATGGCCAGCCATCGGCCGAGGTAGACGCCTTCGGACAGTCGTGCGGCATCGGGGTAGGGGATCGCGAGGTCGAGGATGAGGGGGAACCAGACGAGCAGGAGCACGCCGGAGAGGAAAGCGGGCACCCGCAGATAGTTGATCCACGGCGGTTGCGGCATGCGGGGGGCGCGATGCCGCAGGACGGCTTGAGCCGACAGATCGGCGAGTGAGTACAGGGGGAGCAGGATCAGGTCATGGACGACCACCGCGCCGACGAACCAGATCGCGACCTCGACCGGGCGAACCGCGAACAGCCGCACCAGGGCGTAACCGGTGAGGGCGAACGAGGCGATCAGGACGAGAAGATGGAGGGGGCCGGAGCCGTACCAACGGACGAAGCGCGCCATGGTCACGTCCTGAAGGTGAGCCGGCGCACCCACTTGGTGTTGTTCACGCCGGGATTGGCCGGGACGATGACGCGGGCCGGGTGGCCGTGGTCGAGCGAGAGCTCCGCGCCGTTGACCCGCAGGGCGAGCAGCGACCGGAGATCGTGAATCTGGTTGCCCCGCAGCACCACCGAGCTGTACGGGCCGCGCGGCTGGACGGACTCCACCAGGACGCCTCCGGCGTCGGGGAGGCCCGCCAGGGCGGCGAGGTCGGCCAGACGAAGGCCGCTCCAGTCCTGGTCGTCGGTGGACCACCCCTCCACGCAGGCGATCGGCAGCGCGGCGGCATGCTGGTGCATCGCGAGGAGTTGTGCGCGGGTGAAGACGAGCGTCGGCCCGTGGCCTCGGACCTCCAGCCGCCAGTCCGGCCCGACGAGGGCGGGGGTGACGCCGACGGAAGCGGCCGTCTTGTTGACCTGGAAGTCCTTCGGGCCGCCGCCCGGGTCACGGTTGTGCGGCGCGAGAAGGGCGGTTCTGCGCAGCCGGCCGCCGATGCTCTGTCCCGCGGTGACCACCAGGAGGAGCAGCGACCCGGCCCCCACCATGGCGAGTGCGCCGCGCCGGGACATGGTGGGCGCCGCGGGTTCGAGCGCGACCAGGCCGTCCGGGTCGGGTGGTTCCGGCCGGGTGCCGGCGAGCCCGGTGCGCAGCTCCGTCAGCAGGTTGCGGGAGCGCAGGGAGCGGGTCATCCGGCCGATTTTCAGGCTCACATGGACGACGAACGCGGCGATGAACACCCAGGCGCCGTAGAAGTGCAGGGTGTAGAAGGAGCCCGGGAAGACGTAGTAGAGCTGGATGTTGAGGATCCCGGTGACGAACTCGAAGACGGCCCCGCCCACCAGCGCCAGCAGCGACAGCCGCTCCAGCGCGTGGGCGGCGCTGCGGACCGGCAGCCACTCGAACAGCTTCGGGATCACCGACCACAGTTTGGCCAGCACCACCGGCACCAGGACCACGCCGAGCGTCACGTGCACGCCCTGGGTGAGCCGGTACAGCCAGTAGGGGTGCGTGGGCCAGTCGAACAGGTAGAAGCCCAGCAGGCCCTTGTCCGGGGTCTGGTCGTTGAGTGCGCCGAGGCCGGGGTTGTAGGCGGCGTAGGACAGCGCGCCGGTCACGAAGAGCAGGGGGATGCCGATCAGCAGCACCAGCCCGAACACGGACGTCAGCCAGGGCCCGCGGAGGGGACTGCGCCAGAAGCCGGGACGGAACGGTCCCGGGGGCGGAGGAGTCCGCTCGACCCGCCTTACAAGGGCCCGGGTACGAGCGGCCCCCTTGGTGGCCCTCGCCGCTGCGGCAGCGCGAACGCGCTCCAGGCGCCCCGGCGCGTGATCCTCGTCCGGTCCCGGGCGCTGCGGCCCGTCGGAGTCCGGTGCCGACGGTCGTCCGTCACTGCCCACCGGCCGCCTCCTCCGCCTCCGCGCCGGCTCTCCGAGGGGTGGATCGAACCCCGCCGCGCCGTCGGTGTCTGTCGCGTCGTCAGCTACAAGCTGACACAGGCAGGGGCGTCCTTCCGCGCCCGGCGTGCATGCGGGTGTCCGTCGCCAGCCGAACGGCCGAACCGGTGCTCCGCACGGCTGGACGGGTCGCCCGGTGGCCCCATGATGGTGGGGTGCGACGCCTCGGCACACAGCGCAGCGCCTCCACCCGGCCCGGCCGCACCGCGCTGACCAGGGAAGCGTTCTGGTTCGTCGTGATCGGCGTCGCCTCCACGGTGGCCCAGGCCCTGCTGTACTGGGTTCTGCGCCACTGGTCGCCGCCCGTCCTGGCCAATTTCGCCTCCCTTCTCGCCGTCACCGTCCTCAACACGGAGGCCAACCGCCGGCTGACCTTTCGCGGGTCCCCGGTCCGGGTCCTTCAGGCGCATCTGGCCGCAGGGGGCCTTTTCGTCCTGGCGTACCTGGTCACCTCGGGCGCGGTCCTGCTCTTCCGCCACTACCGGCCCACCGCCTCGCCGGCGGCGGAGACCCTGGTGCTCGCGCCGAGCTTCGCCCTGGTGACCGTGGTGCGCTTCACCGTCCTGCGGCTGGTCGTCTTCGGACGCCGCCACCGATGACCCCCGCGCACCCGATGCGGCCCGCCCGCCTGCCCTCCCGCACCGTCCCGCCGCCCGTCTCCGCCACCGCGCGCCCGCGCCCGGACGAGCACACCGGCGAGCACCGTCGCAGCGGCCGTCCCGTACGCGGCTGCCTGGACGCCGGGCCAGTGCAGTTCGTTCGCGACATACAGCACGGTGCCCGCGGCGGCGACGGCGAGCCACTCCCCCCGGCCACCCATGGCCACGAGAGCCACGACGAGCAGCGCATACCAGTAGTACGCGGGCGAGGCGAGCAGCAGCGCGGTCCCTGTGACCAGCAGCGATCCATGCCACGGCCGCTCCGGCTCGCCGTGCCGCAGGACGTGCCAGGCGGTGAGCGCCACCAGTGCGAAAGCGGCCGGACCGGCCCACGCGTCCGGCAGCACCAACCGCAGCAGCGCGAACCGACCGACGTCGCCCGGCTCGTACCCCTCCTCCCGCAGATAGCCGGGGAGATAGCCCAGGACCGCGGAACCGGATGCCAGCAGGTACGGGAGATAGACGAGCGCCACGACGCCGACGGCGGCGAGCAGCACACTCGCCGCCTCCCGCAGCCGGGTACGCGGGCTGCGCCCGGGGGCCAGCACCCCCGACAGTGCGCCCGGAAGGGTGAGTGCGGGCAGCAGCTTGGCGGCGATCGCCGCCCCGAGCAGCGCTCCCCGGCGTGCTCCTGCGGCCGCGCCCAGCGCGACCACCGTGAGCAGCACTCCGACGGTGTCCACATGGGCGTCGTTGACCGCGGCGAACGGCACCGCCGGACACCATGCCCACAGCGCCACCCGCCGCATGTCACCGCACGTACGCCGCCGCACCAGCAGCAGCGCCGCCGTCGTGGCGACGGAGAGCACCGCACCGGCGAGCTGCAGGGGCTTGTGCCGCCCGCCCGCCGGGGAGACGGCGTGCACCAGCAGGAACCATCCCTCGGCCACGGGCGGATAGATCGTGGGTTCGGAAGGCCTGTTGATGTGCGTGCACACACCCGCCACCGAGTGGAGGTCCCACCCGCGGCACGCGGTCCCGGCGGGGAAGAGCCACGGATCACGCAACCAGGCGAGCTGTGGCGCGTCCGGCGGGTAGGCGTACGGGGAGATCCTTGTGGCCTGCACGCGACCGTCCCACGCGTAGCGGTACATGTCGTCGCTGGTGCGCGGCGGAGACGAGAGCGCCACCGCGCACAGGGCGATCCCCCCGGCCAGGATCAGCGCCACGGCGGTGCGCACCGGCACGCGCCGCACGGTCCACGCCGCTCCGGCGAACAGCACCCACGCGGCGGCGTACCAGTACAGCAGCGCGGCCGGATGGCCGAGATCGCCGCCCAGGCGGACCGTCGCGGCGACGACGGCGACGAGGGCGGCGAGCAGTGCCGTGGCGCAGAGTGTGCGTACTCCCACACCCGTCATCGTGGCAGCCGCCGGCACGGCGGACGGCCTCGCAGCGCCGCGTGTCGGATCCGGCCGTAGCCTCGAAACATGTTGGTGCTTGTCACAGGAGGGGCCGGGTTCATCGGCTCCCACGTCGTCGGTGCGCTGGTCGAGGCCGGACATGGGGTGCGCGTGCTGGACGCGGTGCTGCCCGCGGCGCACGGCGCGGCGGCCTTCCCGTCCTCACGGCCGCCCGGTGTGGAGTTCGTGCGCGGCGACGTGCGGGACCGGGCGGTGGTCGAGGAGGCGCTGCACACAGTGGACGCGGTCTGCCACCAGGCGGCGATGGTCGGCCTGAGCCGGGACTTCGACGACGTGCCCGCCTATGTGGGGTGCAACGACCTGGGCACCGCCGTCCTGCTCACGGCCATGGCCCGGCTGGGGGTGAGCGAGCTCGTCCTGGCCGGCTCGATGGTCTACTACGGCGAGGGCCGCTACTCATGCGCCCGCCACGGGGCCGTCCGGCCCGGCCCGCGCCGGGTCGCCGACCTGGACGCCGGGCGGTTCGAGCCCGTCTGCCGGCGCTGCGGCGATCCGCTCACCCCCGGCCTGGTGCCGGAGGACGCGCCGCCCGACCCGCGCAACGTCTACGCGGCGACGAAAGTCGCCCAGGAGCACCTGGCCGCCGCCTGGGCGCGGGCCACCGGCGGCCGGGCGGTCGCCCTGCGCTACCACAACGTCTACGGACCGGGAATGCCGCGTGACACCCCCTACGCCGGGGTGGCCTCGTTCTTCCGTTCCGCGCTCGCCCGCGGCGAGCCGCCCCGGGTCTTCGAGGACGGCGGTCAGCGCCGGGACTTCGTCCACGTCGCCGATGTGGCCGCCGCCAACCTGGCGGCGCTCGGCGCGGTCGGCGCCGCGATCCCGGAGGGGACGCTGCGCGCCTACAACGTGGGCAGCGGAAGCCCGCACACCGTGGGGGAAATGGCCACCGCGCTCTCCGCGGCCCACGGCGGGCCCGCGCCGGTGGTGACCGGTGAGTACCGGCTGGGCGACGTCCGCCATATCACCGCCTCCTCGTCACGGCTGCGCGAGGAACTCGGCTGGCTGCCCCGGGTGCCGTTCGCCGCCGGCGTGCGGGAGTTCGCCGGAGTCCCCCTGCGCGGCCAGTGATCGAAGCCCCGGTGACGCACGTGCGGGAGACGGCCTCGAACCCGCGGCCGCCGGAACCGTGGCGGCCCGCACCGGTTCGAGGCGCCCGCCGCCGGGGCCCGTGTCGCTGTCGAACAGGGCGATGGCACACCCGCCCGCGCCATACGGCGACGGCGGATCGCATCGGGTAATCCAGATGCATTACTCCATTTCCGCCCATACATGGATATTCGTACGCTGAAAAACATGACCGAGAGGCATCGGCCCCTGGTGGACGTCGTGCTGCCGTGTCTTGACGAAGCGGCCGCCCTTCCCTGGGTGCTGGAGCGGGTACCGCCCGGGTGGCGCGCCGTGGTCGTCGACAACGGCTCGACCGACGGCTCCGCCGAACTCGCCGCGTCGCTGGGCGCGCACGTCGTGAGCGAACCGGTGCGCGGCTTCGGCGCAGCGTGCGCGGCCGGGCTGCGCGCCGCCACCGCGCCCGTGGTCTGCCTCTGCGACTGCGACGCCTCCCTCGACCCGGGGCTGCTGCCGTCGCTGGCCCACGCCGTCCTGAACGGCGAGGCGGACCTGGTGCTCGGGCGGCGCAGGCCGACGACACGGCGCGCCTGGCCGGTGCACGCCCGGCTCGCCAACCGCGAGCTGGCCCGGCTGATCCGCCGCCGCACCGGCCTCCGCCTGCACGACCTCGGCCCGATGCGGGTCGCCCGCCGGGAGGCCCTGCTCGACCTGGACCTGACCGATCGCAGGTCGGGCTACCCGTTGCAGATGGTCATCCGCGCCGCCGACGCCGGATGGCGGGTGCGCGAGGTCGACGTGCCCTACCGCCCACGCGCCGGCCGCTCCAAGATCACGGGAACCTGGCGTGGCACCTGGCACGCGGTGCGCGACATGCGCGCGGTCCTCGGCGAGCCGCCCCGGCGTCCGGCGGGAGCCCCCCGGTGAGCGGCCCGGCCGGACCGACCGCGCTGCTGGTGATAGCCAAGGAGCCACGGCCTGGACACGTCAAGACTCGGCTCACGCCGCCGTTCACACCCGCCCAGGCCGCCGCCCTCGCGGAGGCGGCGCTCGCCGACACCCTGGAGACCGTGCTGCGCTGCCCGGCCCGCCGCCGGATGCTCATCCTGGACGGCGCGCCCGGACCCTGGCTGCCGCCCGGCATCGAGGTGATCCCGCAGGCGTCCGGCGGCCTGGACGAGCGGCTGGCCGCGGCCTTCGCCGCCGTGCCGGACGGCGCCGCCCTACTGGTCGGCATGGACACCCCACAGCTCACCGCGAAGCTCCTCGCCCCCGCGCTGGACCCCGGCGCGTGGCGGGAGTGCGACGCGTGGTTCGGCCCGGCGGAGGACGGCGGGTTCTGGGCGCTCGGCCTCGCCGCGCCCGCCCCGGCGCTGCTGCGCGGCGTCCCGATGTCCACCGCGTACACCGGCGCCGCCCAGCGCGACCGGCTCACCGGGGCAGGCCTCCGGGTGCGCGACCTGCCGCTCCTGCGCGACGTGGACACAGCGTCCGACGCCGCCGCGGTGGCGGCCGCAGCGCCGGGATCGAGGTTCGCCACCCTCGTGAAGCGCTGCTCGCCCGGCCTTGTCCCATGACCCGCCCGCGGGCGTCGGCGGCCTCGCTCCTCCGAGCAGACCGCCGATACCGACAGCCCCTCGTCAGCGTCCCTCGTCGATCCGCGTCGCCAGCGCGCGGAACCGGTCCCAGCTCAGGGCCGGCCGCCCCGGGTCCCAGAGCTTCTGGGACGTCGCCCGCAGCGGCATCCGGATGCCGTCCGCCACCTGGTCCTGGGTCTGCGCCTCCGGGAGGTCGCCCCAGACCGCGAACCGGCCGCCGAGGATCTGCCCCGAGTAGCGCGCCGCGACCGGCTGGGTGCCGCGCAGCACCAGCGGGGTCCACTGCTCGTAGATCCGCTGTCCCGTGGGGTAGACGAAGTTGTTGGGCTGGCCGAGCACGTAATAGAGGAACTCGTCGTTGAGGTTCACGACCTTCCGTCCCTCGCGCAGATACTCCTCCGGCGGCCGGGCGCCGTACTCCTTGCCCGTCCAGTACTCGACCTCGATGTCCTTGTCGGCGTGCACCACCCCGCCGCGGAAGAAGCCGTCGTTCCACGCCTTGGGCTGCTTGCCGTGCGGGCGCACCACCGCCGCGCGGTCGTTCAGCCAGCCGGTGGCGAGGTCCTTGATGCCGGCGCCCGCTCCGTACTTCTCCTGTGCGGCGCGCTGGAGCTGCGGGTACGAGTCGGCCGGGTCCCGCGCCATCAGCGCGAGGTACTCGTCGGCGCCGAGGTGCCAGTACCGGCCGGTGAACAGTTCGGTGAACTCGCCGAGGAGCTCGTCGACGAGCTTCGCCGCCCCGGGGTTGGAGATGTCGAGCGAGCCGGGCGAGCGCGCCCCCGACTTGTTGCGCAGCTGGAGATCGGGGTGGGCCCGCAGCACCGCGCCCAGATGGCCGGGCGAGTCGAGCTCGGGGACGACCTGGATGTGCAGCCGGTCCGCGAGCGCGAGGATCCGCCGCACCTCGGCCTTGGTCAGGTGCTGCGGCGACACCACCTCGGGGTGGGTGGCGGACTCGATGCGGAACGCCTGGTCGTCGGAGAAGTGCAGGCCGAACTGGTTGAGCTTGAGGTCGGCCAGCTCGCGCAGCCGGTCCTCGATCCAGGCGACGGTGTAGTACTTGCGCGCGATGTCGAGGTTGAATCCGCGCTGCGGCCGGTCGGGGCGGTCGCGCACCTCGCCCTCCGGCATCATGCCGTCGGCGCGGACCGACTGCTTGAGGGTGCGGGTGCCGTAGAAGACGCCGGCCTGGTCGGGTCCGCTGATGGTGACCCGCCCGTCGCGGGCCTTGAGCGTGTACGACTCGGGGGTGCCCTGGCCCGGGGTGAGGGCCAGCTCCACGTCACCGGCGCGGGCGGGCACGTCTCCCCGGTAGTGGATGTCCAGCTCCTGGGCGATCAGCTTCCCCTCGTCCGCGAGCCCCTTGCTGTCCCCGGCGACCACGACCCCGGAGTCGGGGCCGGGCCGCCAGCCGGGGCCGCGGGCCGCGATGTGCTGGCGCACGGCCGGGATGGTGCGGGGCGCGGCGGAGAGCGGGTAGCTGCGGGTGGGCGAGGCCGGCGAGCCGGTGGGCGTACGGGCCCCCGACTCCCCTGTGCCTCCACCGCCCGAACCCGTCGGCCAGACGACGACGGCGATCGCCGTGGCGGCCGCCGCGGTGAGGACCGCTCCGGTCACGAGGGCGCCGCGTGAGGGCGACATCGGTCAGAAACCTCCGGTTACGAGAAGGGACAAGGAAAGGGAACGAGGTGAAGGGGATGAGGGAAGGGCGCGGTGAAGGGGATGAGGGAGGAGCAGGGGCCGAAAGGGGACGAGGGGAACGGGACGGGGGAGGGAATCCGGCGCGGGGCCGGAAGGGGGCGGGGGCGGGGGAACGGCCGGGCCGCCTCCTTGGCCCGCCTCCTCCATGGGATCGGGGAAACTCCGGCGATCTCCTTGGAACACGGCCCATGAGACGTTTGGATACATCCCAACGGCCCACCGGGCGTTCCGAAACTCTCCCGTCCGGGTGAAGTTCGCGTAAGCGTCGCAGGACTGTTGCCCGGCCTCGCTAGCTTTGAGGCCCGTTCGCCTCCCTGTTCACCCTGTCCGCGCCCGGTCTCACCCGTCCCACCGAGTCCGGGTCCGCCGGCACCGTCACACCGTTGATCCGAGGAGTCCCACGCTGTCCAGGTCCAGCGAGTCCCACGCCGGCCTCCCGAAGCGACCGCGGCAACCGGCCACCCGGGCGGCCCTGCCCGTCCAGCAACCCGGACCGGGCCCGGACCTCGGCCGTGCGCCGGGCGTCCCGGACCTCGACCGTACCTCCCGCCCCGGCCGCGCCTCGGGCCTCGGCCGTTTCAACGCCCTGACGCCCGCCGACGCCGAGGCCGCCCTGCTGGGGTGCTGCGGCAGCCGCCGCTGGGCGGGCCGGCTGGCCGCCCACCGCCCGTACCCGGACCTGGCCGCGCTGCTGGCCGCCGCCGACGAGGCGGGTTACGACCTGTCGCCGGCCGACCTCGCCGAGGCGCTCGCCGCCGAGACCGCACCGGGGCTCGACGACACCGCCCCGCGCTCCGCCCGGCTGGCGCTGCGCGCCGCCCACGCCGCGTTCGAGAGCCGGTTCGGTCATGTCTTCGTGATCTGCCTGGACGCCTACGAGCCGGCCGAGCGGCCGGACCAGGTGCTCGCCGGGATCCGGGCCCGGCTGGGCCACGATCCCGACCAGGAGCGGGTCACCGCGGCCGACGAGCTGCGCCGACTCGCCCGGGGCCGGATCATCGGTCTGGTATCGGATCGATAACGGAACGGGCTCGGCGGGCCGGGCCTGCCTGTCCGGTTCTAGCCCGTCCGTGGCTGTTTGATTGCCACTTTGATCACACCACCGGCCCCGGCGCGAGCGAACCGACAAAGCGTCGCTACGATGGCCGGGGCCGGTGGACCGTACCCGGCCGGGTCAGACCGACAGTCAAGCCGGCCGGCCCCGATCCCCGCTCCCGGAGGGTTTTTCCGTGCCGGCTGGAACGCTGTACCGCGGCCGGGAAGGCATGTGGTCCTGGGTGGCTCATCGAGTCACCGGTGTCCTCATCTTCTTCTTCCTGTTCGTACACGTCCTGGACACCGCTCTCGTCCGCGTGTCCCCCGAGGCGTACGACGACGTCGTGGCCACGTACAAGACGCCGATCGTCGCGCTGCTCGAATACGGCCTGGTGGCCGCCATTCTCTTCCACGCGCTCAACGGTCTGCGCATCGTCGCCGTGGACTTCTGGTCCAAGGGCCCGCGCTACCAGAAGCAGATGCTCTGGTCCGTCGTGGGCATCTGGATCGTGCTGATGGTCGGGGCGCTGTACCCCGTCCTCGGTCACGCCGTACGCGAAGTCTTCGGGAGCTGAGGCCCATGTCCACCGAGTCCTCCGCCGCGATCGGCTCCGTCGAGGGCGTCAGCCTCTACGACGTCGACAACCCGGCCCCGGTCATCGAGCCGCCGCGCAAGCGCACCGGCAAGACCCCCAAGGGTTCGCGCACCAACTTCGAGATGTACGCCTGGCTCTTCATGCGCCTGTCGGGCATCGTCCTGGTCGTCCTGGTCCTGGGCCACCTGCTGATCCAGCTGGTGCTGGACGGCGGCGTCTCCAAGATCGGCTTCGCCTTCGTGGCCGGCCGCTGGGCCTCGCCGTTCTGGCAGCTCTGGGACCTCGGCATGCTGTGGCTGGCCATGCTGCACGGCGCGAACGGCCTCCGTACAGTCATCAACGACTACGCCGAGCGCGAGAACACCCGCTTCTGGCTGAAGATGCTCCTGTACACCGCCACGGTGTTCACCGTCCTGCTGGGCACGCTGGTGATCTTCACCTTCGACCCGAACATCCGCTAGGCGCGCCGGGCCAGAGGGACCAGAGGAAATCATGCAGATCCACAAGTACGACACCGTCATCGTCGGCGCCGGCGGCGCCGGTATGCGCGCGGCCATCGAGTCCACCAAGCGCAGCCGCACCGCCGTGCTCACCAAGCTCTACCCCACCCGCTCCCACACGGGCGCCGCGCAGGGCGGCATGGCCGCCGCGCTGGCCAACGTGGAGGAGGACAACTGGGAGTGGCACACCTTCGACACGATCAAGGGCGGTGACTACCTGGTCGACCAGGACGCCGCCGAGATCCTGGCGAAGGAGGCCATCGACTCCGTCCTCGACCTGGAGAAGATGGGCCTGCCGTTCAACCGCACGCCCGAGGGGCGGATCGACCAGCGCCGCTTCGGCGGTCACAGCCGCAACCACGGCGAGGCCCCGGTCCGCCGGTCCTGCTACGCCTCGGACCGCACCGGCCACATGATCCTCCAGACGCTGTACCAGAACTGCGTCAAGGAGGGTGTGGAGTTCTTCAACGAGTTCTACGTCCTCGACCTGCTGCTCCAGGACGACCCCGAGACTGGGCTGAAGAAGTCCGCGGGCGTCGTCGCGTACGAGCTGGCGACCGGCGAGGTCCACGTCTTCCAGGCGAAGGCGATCATCTTCGCCTCCGGCGGCACCGGCAAGTTCTTCAAGGTGACGTCGAACGCGCACACCCTGACCGGTGACGGCCAGGCCGCCGCCTGGCGCCGCGGCCTGCCGCTGGAGGACATGGAGTTCTTCCAGTTCCACCCGACGGGCATCTGGCGCATGGGCATCCTGCTGA
The DNA here is from genome assembly GCF_037034285.1 of Streptomyces tyrfis. NCBI lineage: Bacteria > Bacillati > Actinomycetota > Actinomycetes > Kitasatosporales > Streptomycetaceae > Streptomyces > Streptomyces tyrfis. The sequence continues at coordinate 45,858 of NZ_JBAGJZ010000046.1, forward strand.
CGGAGGGCGCCCGCGGTGAGGGCGGCATCCTCCGCAACAAGGACGGCGAGCGCTTCATGGAGAAGTACGCGCCGGTCATGAAGGACCTCGCGTCCCGTGACGTCGTCTCCCGCTCCATCTACACGGAGATCCGCGAGGGCCGCGGCTGCGGTCCCGAGGGCGACCACGTCTACCTGGACCTGACCCACCTGCCGCCGGAGCAGCTGGACGCCAAGCTCCCGGACATCACCGAGTTCGCGCGCACGTACCTCGGCATCGAGCCCTACACGGACCCGATCCCGATCCAGCCGACCGCGCACTACGCCATGGGCGGCATCCCGACCAACGTCGAGGGCGAGGTGCTGGCCGACAACACCACCGTCGTCCCGGGCCTGTACGCCGCCGGCGAGGTCGCGTGCGTCTCCGTGCACGGCGCCAACCGCCTGGGCACCAACTCGCTGCTCGACATCAACGTCTTCGGACGCCGCGCGGGCATCGGCGCCGCCGAGTACTCCGCCAAGGCCGACTTCGTGCCGCTCCCGGAGAACCCGGCGCAGCTGGTCGAGGAGCAGATCGAGCGGCTGCGCAACTCGACGGGCTCCGAGCGGGTCGCGGCGCTCCGCCAGGAGCTCCAGGAGTGCATGGACGCCAACGTGATGGTGTTCCGCACCGAGCAGACCATCAAGACGGCCGTCGACAAGATCGCCGAGCTGCGTCGGCGCTACCGCGACGTGTCCATCCAGGACAAGGGCAAGCGGTTCAACACCGACCTCCTGGAGGCCATCGAGCTGGGCAACCTGCTCGACCTGGCCGAGGTCATGGCGGTCTCCGCGCTCGCCCGCAAGGAGTCCCGCGGCGGTCACTACCGCGAGGACTACCCGAACCGCGACGACGTCAACTTCATGCGCCACACCATGGCGTACCGCGAGGTCGCGGAGGACGGCACGGAGTCGATCCGACTCGACTACAAGCCGGTCGTCCAGACCCGCTACCAGCCGATGGAGCGTAAGTACTGATGGCAACCCCGACTCTGGACAAGGTCGAGGCGCAGTCCGCCGCCTCGCCGTACATCACGGCGACCTTCCGGATCCGCCGCTTCAACCCCGAGGTCTCCGACGAGGCCCAGTGGCAGGACTTCCAGGTCACGATCGACCCGAAGGAGCGTGTGCTCGACGCCCTTCACAAGATCAAGTGGGACATGGACGGCACGCTGACGTTCCGCCGCTCCTGCGCCCACGGCATCTGCGGCTCCGACGCGATGCGGATCAACGGCAAGAACAGGCTCGCCTGCAAGACGCTGATCAAGGACATCAACCCGGAGAAGCCGATCACGATCGAGGCCATCAAGGGCCTCACGGTCCTCAAGGACCTCGTGGTCGACATGGAGCCGTTCTTCCAGGCGTACCGCGACGTCATGCCCTTCCTCATCACCAAGGGGAACGAGCCGACCCGCGAGCGCCTGCAGTCCGCCGAGGACCGCGAGCGCTTCGACGACACCACCAAGTGCATCCTGTGCGCCGCGTGCACGTCCTCGTGCCCGGTGTTCTGGAACGACGGCCAGTACTTCGGCCCGGCGGCGATCGTCAACGCGCACCGCTTCATCTTCGACTCGCGCGACGAGGGCGGCGAGCAGCGCCTGGAGATCCTCAACGACCGTGACGGCGTGTGGCGTTGCCGCACCACGTTCAACTGCACGGACGCCTGCCCCCGTGGCATCGAGGTCACCAAGGCGATCCAGGAGGTCAAGCGGGCGCTGATCACGCGCCGCTTCTGACCCCCGCCGGCCCGACCGGCGCACCGGCGACACCGGGCCCCGTTCCCCGCGACACCCTCGCGGGGAACGGGGCCTTCGTCGTACCGGGAGGGGCGGCGGGGGCCTGACGAGGGCGGCGGCGGGAGCGACGGCGACGGCGGGGCGGGCAGCCGGGCCAGGGCGGCGGGCGGGGCGGGGCGAACCGCCGCCGGGGCGTGTGCAGTTGTGTGCGACACCGTCAACCGGGTGCGTGTCGTCGTCAAGACCACCCGCTCGGAGGTCCCCCGCACGAGGACGGTACCCGCACATATCCGCACATCGCCGGTGTACGCGTACCTGCTGTCCCTACGGTCTTGTTCCTCACCTACCGCAACGGGGGCCCGCGCATGACGACGACCACGGCGTACGAGGCGGACGGCGGCGGCCGTACGCGCGCCACCCGCCCGGGGACCGCCATCCGTGCGGGGAACACCGTCCGCCCGGGGACCGCCATCCGTGCGGGGAACACCGTCCGCCCGGGGGCCGTCGTCCGCTTCGGGTCCGGGTACGGGCGCGCGGCCGGGCGGCGGTGAGCGCTTCGGCCCGGCCTCTCCCCCACCCCGCGCGCCACCCGCGCACCCCACCCACCGAAAGCAGGAGGCGCAGTGCAGTGTTCCAAATGCGGACGCCAGATGAGCCGGAACGTCGGCGGCTGGTGGACCTGCTGGAGCTGCGGCAACACCCAGCCCGGCCACCGGGAGGCCGGTGAGCCTTCCCCGTCGCACCGGACGTGCGAACCCGTCGCGGACCGGCGGGCGCCCCGGCATCCCGCCCCCGTGCCGGATGCGGGCCCGCTTGCTGCGCCGTCGCGGTCCGGGCGGTACGGTCGTGCGGAACGGAAGACGGTGTGCCACCACCGGCGCGGCAGAGCCGGGGACACAGGCTTGATCGAGAGCGGGGAACGTTGAGCGATCCGAATCCGCACGCGGACAACGCGTACACCTGGGGCCCTCCCCAGCAGGGCGGTCCGCCCACCGGCCCGGGCGGCCAGGGCGTCGGGCCCGCGCCGGGCGCTCCGGCCTACGGGTACCCGCAGCCGCTGCCCGAGTCCGCCGTGCAGCCCGGCCCCGCCTACGGCTACCCGGCGGGCGTCGCGCCCCAGCCGGTCATGCCCGGTTACGGCCACCCGCAGCCGGGCGCACCGGCGGCCGGCGCGCCGATGCTCGTGCTCGGCGACATCACCGTGATGAACGACCAGATCGTGACGCCGGTCGGCACGATGCCGCTCAAGGGCGCGGTGTGGACGGCCACGGACCTGTCGCACACCGAGGAGCGGATCCCTACGGTCGCCATCGTGCTGGCGATCGTCTTCGCGCTGCTGTGCCTGGTCGGTCTGCTCTTCCTCCTGATGAAGGAGAAGAAGACGACCGGCTTCATCCAGGTCTCGGTGACCAGCGGCGGCAAGCACCACTCGACGATGATCCCCGCGACCGGCCCGGAGACCTTCCCCTGGGTCATGTCCCAGTTGAACTCGGCCCGGGCGATGAGTGTCTGACGGTTCGTCGGTCGCGCTGATGGCCGCGCCGGTCCGTCGGCGCGCACCCCGGGAGCGGCCGTCGCGGCGGTGCTCCCGAGCCTCCCCGGCGGCTCCCGCCCGGCGACGGCATGACGCCGGGAGCCGGGGGCCGGCCGGGGCGGATACGCTCGGTGTGTGGCGAAGGAAGTGAAGGACCCGGCGGAGACCGGGGGGCCCCGGGAGAAGGACGCCAGGGTCCCCAAGAGCGAGCAGACCCGGACGCTCATCCTCGAAACCGCGCTCCGGCTCTTCCAGGAACGCGGTTACGACAAGACGACGATGCGGGCCATCGCCCAGGAGGCGGGCGTCTCCGTCGGGAACGCCTACTACTACTTCACCAACAAGGAACACCTCGTCCAGGGCTTCTACGACCGGCTCGCCGCCGAGCACGAGGCGGCGGTCCGGCCGGTCCTCGACGGCGACCGGGACCTCTCGGCGCGGGTGCGCGGGGTCCTGCTCACCTGGCTGGACGTGGCGGAGCCGTACCACCGTTTCGCCGCGCAGTTCTTCAAGAACGCCGCCGACCCGGAGAGTCCGCTCAGCCCCTTCTCGGACGACTCGGTCGCGGCCCGCGAGGCCGCGATCTCCATTCACCGGCGGTGCCTGGCCGGGTCCGACACCAAGGCCGACCCCGAACTTGCCGAGCTGCTCCCGCAGTTGATGTGGCTGATGCAGATGGGCCTGGTGCTGTACTGGGTGTACGACCGCACGGAGGGCACCGAACGCAGCCGCCGGCTGGTCGAGCGCGCCGCCCCGATCTGCGCCCGGGCCATCGCCCTGTCGCGGTTCCGGGCCCTGCGGCCGCTGGTGCGGCAGATCCACGAGGTGCTGGTGGAGTTCCTGCCGGGCGCCGCGCGACGCGGGGCCTGAGGGCCGCGGGGCGCCGGTCCCGAGCGGTCCCGCGGCGCGGCGGCGGGCGGCCCGGGGCCCGCCCGCCACCGGACGGGGTCGCCCCGAGGCCGGCGGGGCCGTGCGCGCCCGGTCCGGCGCGCACGGCCCGTTCGGTCAGATCCGGCCCAGCTCCCACAGCCGCCAGATGCCGGTGCCGTTCGAGAGGTACTGCGAGCCGGAGACCGCGGTCTTGCTGACGACGTAGTCCTTCTTCTGCCACAGCGGCACCAGCGGCACGTCGTCGCCGACCAGCGCCTGGAGCTCCTTGTAGTCCGACGAGGTGCGCCCGCGGTCGCCGTACTGGAGCGTGGACGAGATCAGGGAGTCCATCTTCTTGCTGGAGTAGCCGTTGTGGAGGCTGTTCTGGCTGCCGACGAGCGGCTGGCTGAACGTGTCGGGGTCCGGGTAGTCGGGGAACCAGCCGATGGCGTACGCGTCGTACTTGCCCGCCGCGTACTCCTTCTGGAACCGCTGCCACTCGACGGACTTGAGGGTGACCTTGAACAGCCCCTCCTTCTCCAGCTGGCGGCGGATCTCGGCGCTCTCCTTGACCGACGCCTCGTTGCCCCGGCCGTAGGCGATGGTGATCGCCACCGGGGTCTGCGCACCGGCGTCCTGCAGCAGCTTCTTGGCGCGCTCGGAGTCGGGCGAGGGGTAAGCATCGAAGAACGGCGTGCTGTGCCCGATGACGCCCTGCGGGATCAGTGAGTAGAGGGGCTCGACGGTGCCCTGGTAAACGTCGGTCACCAGCGGCCCGCGGTCGAGGACCGAGGCGACCGCCTGCCGGACCTTCTTGTCGGCGAACGGGGAGTCGGGGCGGACGTTGAAGACGAGGAAGCGGATATCGGCGCTGTCCGCCTCGGTGACGCGCAGATCGGGGTCGCCGGGGTTCAGCTCGGCGAGCGCGGACGGCGGGAGCTGACGGTGCGTCACCTCAAGTTCGCCGCCCTTCCAGGCCGCCAGGAGCTCTTCCGACTCCTTGTAGTAGTGCACGGTGACCGGGACACCGGTCTTCTTCACCGCACCCTTGTACTGCGGGTTGGGGACGAGCTCGGCCAGCCGGCCCGGCCGGTACGTCTTCAGCAGGTACGGACCGGAGCCATCGACGGTGTTCCCGGCCCGGAGCTTGTCCGCCGGGTACGACTCGCGGTCGACGATCGAACCGGCCCCGGTGGCCAGCTTCTGGGGGAAGGTCGCGTCCCGCGAGGAGAGGTTGAAGGTGATGGTGCGGCCCTCGGTCACCACGTTCTTGAGGCTGGGGAACAGCACCCAGGGGCCGACATCCGTCTTGATCTTGATCATGCGCTCGATGGAGAACTTGACATCGGCGGCGGTGATCTCACGGCCGTTCGAGAAGTGCAGGTCGTCCCGGAGCCTGCACTGGTACGTCTGGAGCTTCTGGCCGATGAACTGGCAGCTCTCGGCGGCGTCGGGCTCGGGCACGGTCGCGCCGGGCTTGAACGTCAGAAGTGACTGATAGACGTTGCTGTACAGCGCCCAGGAACCGACGTCATAGGCCCCGGCCGGATCGAGCGAGGTCACCTCGTCCGTGGTGCCGACCGAGATCGGGTCGTTCTTCGCCTCGTCCGAGGGAAGCAGCTGCCAGGCCACGACGCCTGCGATGACCAAAACCGCGAGAAGCGCGAGAATCCGTACCCGGATCGACCGCATGGACGTGCTCTCCCTTTACCAGCCCCACCTCGGCAGCGTGCGCAGACACGCCCTACCGCATGCTCGCGTTCACCCAATCACACGGTTTTCACATCTGGAAGACCAAAACTGGTACTCATAGCCTTTTGTTCGGCACTTGAAACCTTGGGCGGTTCGGCATGGTCTGTAACAAGACAACGACGGAGCGTCAGGTCTGACGGGAGGCGAGTTCCACGACGGTGATGTCGGAGGGCGCGCCCACCCGGACCGGCGGCCCCCAGGCGCCCGCGCCCCGGGTGACGTACAGCTGGGTGTCGCCGTAGCGGTCGAGTCCGGCGACCGTGGGATTGGCGAGCGCGGCGACGAGGTCGCCCGGCCAGAGCTGACCGCCGTGGGTGTGTCCGGAGAGCTGGAGGTCGACGCCCCAGGCGACGGCGTCGTCGATGACGACGGGCTGATGGGCGAGGAGGACGGAGGCGCGCGCCGGGTCCCGGTCGCCGAGCGCGGCGGCGAAGTCGGGGCCCTGGCCCTCGGATTCACCGGCGATGTCGTTGACGCCGGCGAGGTCGAATCCGTCGATCTCGACCCGGGCGTTCTCCAGCGGGTGGAGGCCGAGTTCCCTCACCCGGTCGACCCAGGGGGCGGCGCCGGAGTAGTACTCGTGGTTCCCGGTGACGAAGTAGCTTCCCCGGCGGGCGTCCAGCAGGGCCAGCGGCTCGGCGGCCGGGCCGAGGTCCTCGACGGTCCCGTCCACCAGGTCGCCCACGACGGCGACCAGGTCCGGCCGGGTCCGGTTGATCGTGTCGACGATCCGCCGGGTGTGGGCACGGCCGAGGATCGGACCGAGGTGGATGTCGCTGACGACGGCGATCCGGAAGCCGTGCGCGGAGCGCGGCAGCCTGGCGAGCGGGACGGTGATCCGCTTCACCCGCGGCCCGCGGAGCACGCCGTAGGTGCCGTAGCCGACCGTGCCGAGCCCGGCGACGGCGGCGGCGCCCCCGACCGCCCGCGCGACGAACAGCCGGCGCGAGGGGCCGGGGGCGGTGCGTCCGGAGCCGGCGGAGGCGTCGGCGGGTGCGGGAGTGGGCGCGCCGGGTGCGGCGGAGGCGCCCGGAGCGGCGCCGGACGCGGGAGTGACGGGAGCGCCCGGAGCAGCGGGCGTGCCGGGTGCGGCGTCAGGTGCGGGTGCGGCGTCAGGTGCGGGTGCGGCGTCGGCGGCCGCGGGGCCGGGGCCCGTGACGGCGGTCACGGCGGCCTCCGCCGTCACGGGCCCGGCGGAGGCCGCCGTGACCGTGACGGGTACGCCCCCGCCCTGCTCCGGCGCGGCCCCGCGCCGTTCCCGTGCGGCGTCGCGTCGCGCGAGCGCCCGGCGCAGTACCGGGCGTACCGCCTCGCCCACCAGCAGGGCGAGCGTCAGATACAGCACCGCCGCCAGCCACAGGAAGCCCGGCCAGGCCAGTGCCTGCTGGAGCGGGAACGGCGCGCCGACGCGGCCGGAGACCAGGGCGCCGACGGTCAGCAGCGGCAGCAGGTACGCGGCGGCCGTGCCGGCCCGGCGCAGGGCGCTGCCCTCGGCCGTGGTGTCGCCGACGAGGCGCCGCCAGAGGTAGCGGTGCACGCCGGCCAGCAGCGCGAGCACCACGATCACCGTCAGCGCGAAGCCCGCCACCGCCATGTGCGTCTCTCCCGTCGTCCGGCCGGCCCGTTATCCGCGCTCGCGGCGCAGGGCCCTGACACCCCGGAACCCGATCACTCCCACGGCCGTCCCCAGAAGAAAGGACGTGATGGCGAGCAGCAGATGCACCCAGAAGTACGCAGTCGGGTCACCCGCGTCGTCGAAGGCGAGCCCGCTGGCGTCCTTCCACAGGTTCTTGACGAAAGTGATCCAGATGACCCAGCTCCAGACCCCGAAGGCGAGCAGGAACCAGGAGACGGGGCGGCTGAGCTTCATGGAATCAGTATCTCCGCCGCGCTCCGGAGGAGTCGCCCGGGGTGGGCCGTCCCGGCGTCGGCCACGGCGGGTCAGGCCATCCGTACCCACATTCATATCTTCGCCCTGTACTTTTCCGATCGTGCCCGCACTCAAGAAGGCCGTGCTGACGGTCGCATCCGCCGCGCTGTTGACCGCACTCGCCGCCAGTCCGGCGGCGGCGGAGGACGAGGACGCCGTCGAGAAGCAGCCGAAGCCGCCCGCCCATATGTCGCAGGTCGGCGGCGAGCTGCTGGGCCGGGCGGGTACGCAGGTGAAGCTGGGCGCCGGGGCCCCGGTCCTGCCCAAGGGCCTCACCGGCAGGTCGTGGATCGTCGCGGACGCGGAGAACGGCCAGGTGCTCGCCTCGCACAACGCGCACTGGCAGCTGCCTCCGGCCTCCACCCTGAAGATGCTCTTCGCGGACACCGTGCTGCCCAAGCTCCAGCCGAAGACCCGGACGTACACGGTGCGGCCCGAGGATCTCGCCGGCGTGGGCGAGGGCAGCAGCCTGGTCGGGGTGAAGGAGAACCTCAGCTACACGGTCCACGACCTGTGGCTGGGGGTGTTCCTGCGGTCGGGCAACGACGCGGTGCACGCGCTCGCCGCGATGTACGGCGGCGTCCCCCGCACGGTCAAGGACATGCAGGCGCACGCCGAGGAGCTGCAGGCGCTGGACACGAGGGTGGTATCGCCCGACGGGTACGACGCCCCGGAGCAGGTCTCCAGCGCGTACGACCTGACGCTGTTCGCCCGCAGCGGGCTCCAGAAGGCGGACTTCCGGGAGTACTGCTCGACGGCCGAGGCGGACTTCCCCGGCGAGGCGAAGAAGAACGGGGAGCGCGAGACCTTCGAGATCCAGAACACCAACCGGCTGCTCACGGGCGCGGACGGGGTCTCCCCGTACAAGGGCATCGCGGGCGTCAAGAACGGCTACACCACCCACGCGGGCAACACCTTCACGGGGGTGGCCGAGCGCGACGGCAGGGTGCTGCTCGTCACGGTCATGAACCCGTCGTCCGAGGAGCGCCACGCCGTCTACAAGGAGGCCGCCTCCCTCCTGGACTGGGGCTTCGAGGCCACCGGCAAGGTGACCCCGGTCGGCGAGCTGGTGCCCCCGAAGTCCGCCGCGACCGGCACGGGGAACGACGACTACAGCGGCACGGGGAAGGGCCCCACGGCGAACGGCACGGCCGGGGGCCACGGCGGCCCCTCGCACGCCGCCGGGGCCGCGGCCTCCGGGGGCGGCGACGGCGCCGGGGTCGCGCTGGGGATCGCCGCGGGCGCGCTGGCGCTGGTGGGCGGCGGGGCGTTCCTGATCAACCGGCGCTGGCCGCTGCCGGACCTGGTGCGTCGCCGTTCCCGTCACTGACGGGCGTGGTGTCCGGCCCGGCGTCCGGCCCGGACTCCCGACTGCTCGGCGTCGCCGTCCAGGCGGCGCAGAACAGCAGCAGCCTGGCCGTGAAGTTGAGCCACAGCAGGAGCGCCACCGGCACCCCGAAGGCGCCGTACATGCTCTTGCCGGCCACGCCCTTGAAGTAGCTGCCCAGCAGCAGCTTGAGCAGTTCGAAGCCGATCGCGCCGATCGCCCCGGCGACCAGCAGCCTGCGGCGCGGCGGCTCCACCCCGGGCAGCAGCGTCAACAGGTAGAGCAGCAGCAGGAAGTCGGCGAGGACCGCCACGACCATGGCGGCCACCTGGATCACCACGCCGCCCGCGCCCCGGTCCGGGATGTCCAGCAGCCGGGCGGTCCAGCCGACGGCGACCGATCCGGCCGAGGAGAGCGCGATCGTCGCGAGCGCCGCGCCGCCCAGTCCCAGCAGCAGCCCGGCGTCCTTGAGCTTGCGGACGAACGGGTTGCCGGTGTCCGCGTCGTCGATGCCCCACACGGCGCGCAGGCAGTCCCGCAGGGCGCCGATCCAGCCGATGCCGGTGAGCATCAGCACCGCACCGGCCACCACCCCGATCGTCCCGGCGTGGGCCACCAGGTCCCCGATGCCCAGCTGGTCGGAGATGCCCGGCACCTGCTCGGCGACCACGTTCTCGATCCGGTGGAGCTGGCCCTCGGTGAGCAGCGCGGCCCCGATCGCCGCGCCGACCGCGATCAGCGGGAACAGCGCCAGAAAGCTGATGAAGGTGATCGCGGCCGCGAGCCTGGTCCAGTGGACCCGGTCCAGGGTCTCGTAGGAGCGCCAGGCGTGAGTCGCCGTCAGCCGGGTGACGATCGGCCCGACGACGGGGAGTTTCTTCAGCCAGTCCATGACATACGACTACCTGTCCGGCCAGGGAAATCCGAAACCCACCTCACCGGCGAATGAGTCGAAACATAATGAATCGCCCATATAGGTGAGCACGTTGATAAATCCCTCGAATGGGTTTTCTCAGGCGATACGGTCACCATCATGTCCGTCGACACCGTGTCCCTGACCGGCTGGGGCCGCACCGCCCCGACGACCGCCCTGCGCTTCCGCCCGCGCACCTACGAGGAGGCGGCGGCGACGGTGCGCGGCTGCGGGCCGCGCGGCTCCATCGCCCGGGGGCTGGGCCGGGCCCACGGCGACGCGGCGCAGAACGGCGGCGGCTCGGTGCTCGACATGACCGCGCTGGACCGGATCCGCACCATCGACGCCGGGACCGGGCTGGTGGTCTGCGACGCCGGGGTCAGCCTGCACCGGCTGCTGGAGGTCCTGCTGCCGCTGGGCTGGTTCCTGCCCGTCGCCCCGGCCACCCGCCGGATCACCGTGGGCGGCGCGATCGCCTCCGACGTCCACGGCGCGGACCACCACGTCTCCGGCTCCTTCTCCCGGCATGTGCGCGAGCTGGAGCTGCTGACCGCCGACGGCGGGATCCGTACGGTCCGGCCCGGCACGGACCTCTTCGACGCGACCGCGGGCGGGCTGGGGCTGACCGGGGTGATCCTCTCGGCCACGTTCCGGCTGCACCGCGTCACCAGCGCGTGGATGTCGGTCGACACCGAGCGGGCCGTCGACCTGGACGACCTGCTGGCCCGGCTCTCCGGCGGGGACCACCGCTACCGCTGCTCGTCCGCGTGGATCGACCTCCAGGCCCGGGGCCGGTCGACGGGGCGCGGCGTACTCACCCGGGGCGATCACGTGCCCCACTACGCACTGCCGGCGCGCGCCCGGCGCACACCGCTCGCCCTCCGCCCGGGCCGGCTGCCGACCGCCCCCGTGCCGGTGCCCGCGGGTCCGCTCGGCCGCGCCTCCGCCGCCCTCCTCAACGAGCTCCGCTACCGCGCGGCGCCGTCGTACCGGATCGGCGAGCACCAGCGGCTGCCCGCCTTCTGCCACCCCCTGGACGGCCTGCCGTACGGCAGCCGCCTCCATGGCCGCGCCGGATACGTCCGGTACCAGTTCGCCGTCGCGCACGGGCAGGAGGAGGCGCTGCGCCGGATCGTGCGCCGGATCTCGGGGCGGCGCTGCGCCTCGCCGCTCGCGACGTTGAAGCGGCTCGGCGCGGGCGACCCGGGCTGGCTCTCGTTCCCGGTCCCCGGCTGGGCGCTCGCCCTCGATCTGCCCGCCGCCCTGCCGGGCCTGGGCCGGTTCCTGGACGCCCTGGACGAGGAGGTGGCGGCGGCCGGGGGCCGGGTGTGCCTGGCGAAGGACTCCCGGCTGCGGCCGGAGATGGTGGCCGCGATGTACCCCCGGCTGGCGGACTTCCGGTCGCTGCGCGCGGAACTAGACCCGAACGGGGCGTTCCGCTCGGACCTGTCGCGACGGCTCTCGCTCTGAGTCGGTCCGGCCCGGGCCGAGTCGATCCGGCTCGGTCCAAGTCGGTCCAAGTCGGGCCGAGCCGGTCCGTACCGTCTCTCCGTCTCTCCGTCCCGTCCCCCTTCGTCCTTCGTCCTTCGTACTCTCCCCTGTCCCGTCCGCGTCCCCCGTCCGGCCCTCGTCCCCCGTCCCGTCCGCGTCTCCCGTCCCGTCTCGTCTCGTCTCCCGTACGCAAGGAGTTTTCCCGTGAAGGACGCCTTCGGCGCCCCGCAGTCCCTGCTCGTGCTCGGCGGCACGTCGAGGATCGCCCTCGCCACCGCGCGCCGCCTGGTCGCCTGTCGAACCCGTACGGTCCGGCTGGCCGGCCGCCCCTCCCCCGCCCTCGAAGCGGCCGCCGCCGAACTGCGCGCGTACGGCGCCGACGTCTCCACCGTCGACTTCGACGCGCTCGAACCCGAGTCCCACGAGACGGTCCTCGGAAAGGTCTTCGCCGAGGGCGACATCGACGTGGTGCTCCTCGCCTTCGGCATCGCGGGCGAACAGGGCCGGGACGAGGAGGAGCCGCTCGGCGCGGTACGGGTCGCCCAGACCAACTACACCGGGGCCGTCTCCGCCGGGCTGGTGTGCGCCGGCCGGCTCCAGGCGCAGGGGCACGGCTCGCTGGTGGTGCTCTCCTCGGTGGCCGGCGAACGCGCCCGCCGCGCGGACTTCATCTACGGCTCCAGCAAGGCGGGCCTGGACACGTTCGCCCAGGGCCTGCGGGAGGCGCTGTACGGCACCGGGGTGCATGTGATGGTCGTGCGCCCCGGCGTCGTGCGCCCGGAACCGGCGACCGGCCCCGGGGCGGCGGGCGGGCCCACGGACGCGCAGGCGCCGGACTCCCCCGACTCCGGCACCGCCGGGACCTCCGGCAACGTCGGGACCACTGACACTGCTGGCACCGCCGGGACCTCCGGCAACGTCGGGACCACTGGCACCGCTGGCACCGCCGGGGTCCCCGGGACCGGCCGAGCCGTCCGGGCCTCCCAGGTCTCTCCCGCCTCCCAGGTCTCTCCCGCCTCCCGGATCTCCCGGATCTCCCGGGCATCCTCGGTCTCCCGGGTCTCCCGAGCCGCCGGGCCCGCCCGGGGCGCCGCGTCCTCGCCGCTCCGGGCGTCACGCGTCGCCGCGGTACGGGTCGCCTCGGCAGGGCTCATCTCGGCACGCCTCGCCTCGGCGCCGCTGGAGGCGCCGCCCTTCGTTTCCACGCCGGACGCGGTCGCGGCGGCGATCGTGACGGGGCTGCGGCGGCGTTCCGCCACGGTGTGGGTGCCCGGGACGCTGCGCGTGGTGATGTCGGCACTGCGGCACGTGCCGCGCCCGCTGTTCCGGCGCCTGCCGGTCTGAACGCGCGGCGCACACCGGGCACGCGGCGCACGTCTGGGGCAGGTCCGGCGCGCGGCGCACCCGGGCACGCCGAAACGCCTCAGGAGTGGCTCAGGCCCGGCCCCAGGCCCGGATCAGGACTGCAGAGACGGCTCGTCCACGGCGGAGCCGCCCTGCGCGGGCACGGCCGGCGCGCCGCCGTCGGCGCCGAACGGGAACTCGTTGATCTTGCGCCAGACCCGGTCCGCGCCCTGCTCGTACAGCGCGAACGAGCGGCAGGTCCAGGCGGCCTCGTAATCCGCCAGCTCCTCGTACGCCCGGTCCATGGCCTGCTCGGCGATGTCGTGCGCCACCGTCACGTGCGGGTGGTACGGGAACTGGAGCTCGCGCACCAGCGGCCCGGAGGCGTCCCGGACCCGCTTCTGGAGCCAGGAGCAGGCCGAGGCGCCCTCGACGACCTGCACGAAGACGACCGGCGAGAGGGGCCGGAAGGTGCCCGTCCCGGACAGCCGCATCGGAAAGGGCCGGCCCGCCGTCGCGATCTTGGCCAGATGCGCCTCGATCGCGGGCAGGTCGGCCGCCTCCGCCTCGGTCGGCGGCAGCAGGGTGACGTGGGTGGGAATGCCGTACGCGGCAGGATCCCCGAAGCTCGCGCGCCGCTCCTGGAGCAGACTGCCGTAGGGCTCCGGGACCGCGATCGAAACGCCGAGCGTTACGGTCCCCACGTCGTTCTCCTCAATCCTCGAAGATCGATGGTGCTGGATGGTGATGGTCCTGGATGGTGGATGACCAGTTTTCGGCCATCCACCACGCTGTTTTCCCCTCGCCAGTGTGACCCCTGTGGCGGCGAAACCGCCAGAGTCCTTGGTCTCAGTGCTTCGCGGGCAGAAGGCCCATCCGGTCGTACGTCCGGGCCAGGGTCTCGGCCGCCACGGCACGGGCCTTCTCCGCTCCCTTGGCCAGGATCGAGTCCAGGGTCTCCGGATCGTCCAGGTACTCCTGGGTGCGGGTGCGGAACGGTGTGACGAAGTCGACCATCACCTCGGCGAGGTCGGTCTTGAGCGCACCGTAGCCCTTGCCCTCGTACTTCTGCTCCAGATCCGCGATGCCGGCACCCGTCAGCGTGGAGTAGATGGTCAGCAGGTTGCTGACGCCGGGCTTCTCGGCCCGGTCGAAGCGGATGACGGTGTCCGTGTCGGTGACCGCGCTCTTCACCTTCTTGGCCGTGGTCTTCGGCTCGTCGAGAAGGTTGATCAGGCCCTTCGGGGTGGCCGCCGACTTGCTCATCTTCGACGACGGGTCCTGGAGGTCGTAGATCTTCGCCGTCTCCTTGAGGATGTACGGGTCCGGCACGGTGAACGTGTCGCCGTAGGTGCCGTTGAACCGCTCGGCGAGGTCGCGGGTCAGCTCCAGGTGCTGGCGCTGGTCCTCACCGACCGGGACCTGGTCCGCCTGGTACAGCAGGATGTCGGCGACCATCAGCATCGGGTACGTGAAGAGGCCGACGGTGGTGCGGTCGGCGCCCTGCTTGGCCGACTTGTCCTTGAACTGCGTCATCCGGGACGCCTCGCCGAAGCCGGTGAGGCAGTTCATGACCCAGCCGAGCTGGGCGTGCTCGGGCACATGGCTCTGGATGAAGAGCGTGCAGCGCTCCGGGTCGAGACCGGCCGCGAGGAGCTGGGCGGCGGCGAGCCGGGTGTTGGCGCGCAGCTCCGCCGGGTCCTGCGGGACGGTGATCGCGTGCAGGTCCACGACCATGTAGAAGGCGTCGTGGGTGTCCTGCAGCGCCACCCACTGGCGCACCGCGCCGAGGTAGTTGCCGAGGTGGAACGAGCCTGCGGTGGGCTGGATTCCGGAGAGCACGCGGGGACGTTCAGAGGCCATGACACCCATTGTCTCAGGTACGGAACCGTACTCCGGCAACCGGTGCGGAAGCCGCGCGACGGGCGCGGCCCGGGGGCCTGCGGACACGGTCCGGGACCAACCGTCCGGCCCGGCCCGGCGTGCGCGGACACGGCCCGGGGCCGTACGGGCACGCCGTGGATCACAGGTTTCCCCCGCGCGGTTGTGACCGACGATACAAAGTGGGCACCACCCTCCGCCCACGCCGCACGACGATCGGAGATCCCGTGTCGACCACGGAAAACGCCATCGCCTCCGCCGAGGCGCACAGCGCGCACAACTACCACCCGCTGCCCGTCGTCGTCGCCTCGGCGGACGGCGCCTGGATGACCGATGTCGAGGGGCGCCGCTACCTCGACATGCTCGCCGGCTACTCGGCGCTCAATTTCGGCCACGGCAACCGGCGGCTGCTCGACGCGGCCCGGGCGCAGCTGGAGCGGGTGACGCTCACCTCTCGGGCCTTCTACCACGACCGGTTCGCCGACTTCTGTACGCGGCTGGCCGAGCTGTGCGGCATGGAGATGGTGCTGCCGATGAACACCGGGGCGGAGGCCGTGGAGACCGCCGTGAAGACCGCCCGCAAGTGGGGCTACCGGGTGAAGGGCGTCCCGGACGGCATGGCCAAGATCATCGTCGCCTCGAACAACTTCCACGGCCGGACGACGACGATCATCAGCTTCTCCACGGACCCGGAGGCCCGCGAGGACTTCGGCCCGTACACGCCGGGGTTCGAGATCGTGCCGTACGGGGACCTGACCGCGCTCGCGGACGCGATGACCGAGAACACCGTGGCGGTGCTGCTGGAACCGATCCAGGGCGAGGCGGGCGTGCTGGTGCCGCCGCCCGGCTACCTCCCCCGGGTGCGCGAGCTGACCCGGGAGCGGAACGTGCTGTTCATCGCGGACGAGATCCAGTCGGGTCTGGGCCGGACCGGGAAGACGTTCGCCTGCGAGCACGAGGGCGTCGTGCCGGACATGTACGTGCTGGGCAAGGCGCTGGGCGGGGGCGTGGTGCCGGTGTCGGCGGTGGTCTCCTCACGGGACGTGCTCGGCGTGTACCGGCCCGGGGAGCACGGTTCGACGTTCGGCGGGAACCCGCTCGCCTGCGCGGTCGCCCTGGAGGTCATCGCGATGCTCCGTACCGGTGAATTCCAGCAGCGGGCCGCCGAGTTGGGCGAACACCTGCACCAGGAGCTGGGGCTGCTGACCGGCACGGGCGCGGTGGACGAGGTACGCGGACGCGGACTGTGGGCGGGCGTCGACATCGCCCCGCGCCACGGCACCGGCCGGGAGATCTCCGAGAAGCTGATGGCCCGGGGCGTGCTGGTCAAGGACACCCACGGCTCGACCATCCGCATCGCTCCGCCGCTGGTCATCAGCAAGGAGGACCTGGACTGGGGCCTGGAACAGATCCGCGCGGTCCTGCGCGGCTGAGACGACAGGGTACGGGAACGAGGGCGGGGCCCGCCCGGGTCCGGCCGAACCGCCGAACCGCCACACGGCGCGCGGCGGTTCGGCGGTTCGGCGGTTCGGTTCAGAGGATGACGTGGGGCAGGAAGCGGGCGTACTCGTCCGTCACCGGCCCCTCCGACTCGCGGATGCCGAGTCCGGCCGCCTCGTCCTCGACGACCCACGCGCCGAGCACGACCCGGTTGCCGTCGAAGTCCGGCAGCGGCGCCAACTCCTGGTAGCAGCACGGTTCGTCGCGCGGCACCACGGGACTTCCCGCCTCGTGGAGGGTGATCCCGGCGCCCTCCCGGCCCAGCAGCGGCTTGGCGACGTAGCCCCGGCCGCCGCGGGAGCCGTGCCCGGAGTCGCGGGAGCCGTGCCCGGAGCCCCCGGCCCGCTCCGCGAGTTCGCGCGGGCCGTCGAGGTAGGCGGCGAGCAGGTTCGGGTGTCCGGGGTAGAGCTCCCAGAGGATCGCCAGGAGCGCCTTGTTGGACAGCAGCATCTTCCAGGCGGGTTCGATCCAGCAGGTGGTGCCGGTGCCGCCGCCGTTGTCGAGGGTGTCCAGCACGTGCGGCCCGAACTGGTCGGTCGCCAGCCACTCCCACGGGTACAGCTTGAAGCAGCTGCGGATGAACCGGAGCCGGTCGTCCACGAAGCGCCCGGCGAGCCGGTCCCAGCCGATCTGCTCCACGGAGAGCGCCTCGGTGTCGAGCCCGGCCTGTTCGGCGGTCTCCCGCAGATAGGCGACCGTCATCAGGTCCTCGCCGATCTCGTCGCCCTCGGAGTGCGCGAAGTGCACCGGCCCGGCCGGCAGCAGCGCGGCCTGCCGACGCCACGCCGCGACGAGGCGTTCGTGCAGCGAGTTCCACTGGTCGGCGTCCGGGAAGCGGTCCTCCATCCAGAACCACTGCGCGCTCGCGGCCTCCACCAGCGAAGTAGGCGTGTCCGCGTTGTACTCCAGCATCTTCGCCGGCCCGGTCCCGTCGTACCGCAGGTCGAACCTGCCGTACAGCGAAGGGAGTTCGTCGCGGCGGCGCCAGGACTCGGCGATCAGCCGGGCCAGCCCGGGATCGGTGACCCCGAGTTCGGCGAAGCGGTTCTTCTCCACGAAGCGCCCGGCGGCGGCCAGACACATCGCGTGCAGTTCCTCGACGACCTCCTCCAGCGCCTCGACCTCGGGCAGCGAGAAGACGTAGTAGGCGCTCTCGTCCCAGTACGGGCGCAGCGACCCGTCCGGGTGGCGGGTGAGCGGGTAGACGACACCCTGGCCCTCGACCGTCTCCTGCCAGCCTGGACGGGGCTGTGTGGTGCGGCGCTCCATGACGGTTCAGCCGCCCCCGGTGCCCGAGCAGCCGAAGCCGCCGCGTTCGACGGCCGACTTGTTGAAGCTGCCGCCCTCCACCTTGCCGTTCTTGCTGGTGCCGCCGTAGTAGTACGAGCCGGTGCCCTTCTTGCACTGGTAGTCGGGCAGCTTCTCCCGGGTCAGCGGGTCGACGCACCGCTTGTCCGGTTCCGAGCCGCAGGAGGTGATCACCGCCGCGAGGACCCCCATGCCGCCGAGCACCACCGTGCTCGACCTCAGCCTGCGCGTGGCCTTCTTTCCGCCGGCCATGTTTCCGCCTCCCCCGAGGTATGAATCAAGCCAATGCGACCGTCCGATCAGACTACGACGCGGCCGATCGCGGCGGAACGCGGGTGCCAGGGTCGCCGCCGACGGAGAAGGGGACGGAGAGGGAACGGGAGATGGATGGGGCAACGGAACGGGAGACGGAGCCGGAGGGGCCGTCGTGCCCGGGTGACGCCTGGCCACAGGCCACCGACCCCACCCGGGCCGCGATCCCGGCTCCTCAGCTCTCCGGTGCCAGGGAGCGCAGGACGCAGAACTCGTTGCCCTCGGGATCTGCCATGACCACCCAGCTCCGGTCCGGCCCCTGGCCCACGTCCGCCCTGGTGGCGCCGAGGCCGATCAGTCTGGTCACCTCGTCCTCGGTGCTGCGGTCGATCGGGTTGACGTCGAGGTGAAGCCGGTTCTTGACGGTCTTGCCCTCGGGCACCCGGATGAAGAGCAGGGTGGGCGGCATCTGGCGGGCCCGGACGTCCTCGACGGTCGGCACCCAGGAGCCGATCTCGACCGTCTCCTCGTCCCGGTCGACCACCTTGAAGTCCAGGACCTCGCACCAGAAGGCCGCGAGCCTCTCCGGATCGTGGCAGTCGACGACCACCTCGTTGAGCCTGCTTGCCATGTCTCTCCCAGCTAGCGCGGACAAGAATCAGGGAATTGACCCATGCCATCTGCCCGGCAGATCAGGGAGCCGCCCGGGCCGGTCATGGCTACGACACTGTAGGAGACGAGACCGCCGGCGGCTAAGGAATTCTCGGCCCGACCGGAGCACTCTGATGTCCGATGTGCCAATGTCCCTCACATCACTGGATGTTGGCCGCATATTGGCAAACTTTCCGCGCAAATGCCTCCCAGTTGACGACCGATTTCACGCCTGACGAGCCCCGGAGCGCGTACGTCGGGAATTCCATGAGGGATCGCCGGGACGCATGGCGCCAGAGGATTTCAGGAAGAATGGCGGGTGCCGTGGTCGCCGTAGCCGTGGAAACTTCCGACGAGAACTTCAGCTGCGACACCCCCGGTTCGTAGAGGCACCGAGAAGCGTCGAGAAATGCTGAGAGGCGCCGAGAAGCACCGCGAAGTCGCCGCCGTCCGCGGCGCCACCACGGTCAGGGCTCGGCGGACGTGGACCGCAGCACGCGGACCAGTGCCTCCAGCGCTCCCGGCCAGGCGCTGTCGGTTGGGGTTCCGTAGCCGATGACCAGGGCGTCGCGGGCCGGGGCCGCGTCCGGGTGGCGGAAGCGTGAGAG
>NZ_JBAGJZ010000047.1:0-62672 GCF_037034285.1 Streptomyces tyrfis
GGGGGCGGGCCCCGCGGCCCGGGGGGGGCCCCCGCGGTTCCCTGCCGGCGTCCGCCGTCCGGCCGGCCACCGGGCCGTGTGGTCCCGTTCACCCGCGGTCGATACTGTGACGACATGCCCGATTACCACGATGACCTGCGCCTCGCCCATGTGCTGGCGGACGCCGCCGACGCCGCGACCATGGACCGGTTCAAGGCCCTGGACCTCAAGGTCGAGACCAAGCCGGACATGACCCCCGTGAGCGAGGCCGACAAGGCCGCCGAGGAGCTGATCCGCGGTCACCTCCACCGGGCGCGCCCGCGCGACGCGATCCTGGGCGAGGAGTTCGGGGTCGAGGGCACCGGCCCGCGGCGCTGGGTCGTCGACCCGATCGACGGCACCAAGAACTACGTGCGCGGCGTGCCGGTCTGGGCGACGCTGATCTCCCTGATGGAAGCCGACGAGCGGGGAGACTTCCAGCCCGTGGTCGGCGTGGTCTCCGCGCCCGCGCTGAACCGGCGCTGGTGGGCGGCGAAAGGCGCCGGGGCGTACACCGGGCGCAGTCTGACCTCCGCCACCCGGCTCCAGGTGTCGAAGGTGGGGCGGATCGCGGACGCCTCGTTCGCGTACTCCTCGCTGGACGGCTGGGAGGAGCGCGGCCGGCTCGACGGCTTCCTGGACCTGGCCAGGGCCTGCTGGCGCACCCGCGGCTACGGGGACTTCTGGCCGTACATGATGGTCGCCGAGGGGTCGGTCGACATCTGCGCGGAGCCGGAGCTCTCGCTCTGGGACATGGCCGCGAACGCCATCGTCGTCCAGGAGGCGGGCGGCGTGTTCACCAGCCTCGACGGCGTCCCCGGCCCCGGCGGCGGCAACGCCGCGGCGTCGAACGGACTGCTGCACGAGGAGCTGCTCGGCCACCTCGGCGGACGCCCCTGACCCCGGCCGCGCCCCCCGAGGGGCGTCGCGCACCACCACGCGCCCCTCGGACGGCCCCGTTCCCCCCTTGTTGCGCTTCCGCATCGGTGCAACTCTGAGAGTCCGCCCAGCTTGTGAAATTGTGAATCGGTCCGCGGGCCGCTTCACGAAGGAGGTGGCTCCCCACATGCTCGTCCGTGACGCCATGAGCACGCTGGTCCTGACCATCGGACCGGCCCATACGCTCCGCCAGGCCGCCCGGCTGATGTCGGTGCGCCGCATCGGGGCGGCGGTCGTCCTCGACCAGGACAACAGCGGGCTCGGCATTCTCACCGAGCGCGACATCCTGAACGCGGTCGGCTCGGGGCAGAATCCCGACACCGAGACCGCCGCCGGCCACACCACCACCGACGTGGTCTTCGCGGCCCCCACCTGGACGCTGGAGGAGGCGGCGGAGGCCATGACGCACGGCGGGTTCCGCCATCTGATCGTGATGGACGACCACGGCCCCGTCGGCATCGTCTCGGTCCGCGACATCCTGCGCTGCTGGACGCCCGCCAGACGCCGGCACCGCGTGAAACTCGTCGGTTGAACCGGCCCCCGGCCGAGCCCGGGAACGAGCGGCGGGCCGGGCCCCTCCTGGAGGAGGAGCCCGGCCCGCCGTCGTCGGCAGACGCCCGGATCAGCCGCGCAGGGCCTGGACCGCGGCCTCCAGACGCTTGCCGAGGTCACCGTCCGCCTGGCGGAAGTTGTTGATCGCGCGCTCGGCGATGTCGTCGCGCGAGACCTTGGCGATGAACCCGGCCAGGTTCTCGACCAGCCGGGCCTTCTCGTCCTCGGAGAACAGCCGGTAGAGGTTGCCGGCCTGCACGAAGTCGTCGTCCTCGGCGTGGCTGGGGGCCACGTGCGTGCCGATGTCGCCCGTCACCGGCATGGGCCCCCACAGCGGCCGGTCGGTCTGGGCCGGTCCGCCGAAGCTGTTCGGCTCGTAGTTCTTCGCGCCCTTGTGGCGGCCGTCGTACAGGAAGCCGTCGCGGCTGTAGGTGCGCGCCTCGGTGGCGTGCGGGCGGTTCACCGGCAGGTGGTCGGCGTTGATGCCGACGCGGTAGCGGTGCGCGTCGCCGTAGGCGAAGAGACGGCCCTGGAGCATCTTGTCCGGGGACGGGCCGATGCCCGGCACGAAGTGCGCGGGGCTGAAGATCGACTGCTCGACCTCGGCGAAGATGTTCTCCGGGTTGCGGTTGAGCTCCAGCTTGCCGATCTCGATCGGCGGGTAGTCCTCGTGCGGCCACACCTTGGTGAGGTCGAACGGGTTGAAGCGGTACGTGGCCGCCTCGGCCGCCGGCATGATCTGGACCTGCACGGTCCAGGTCGGGAAGTCGCCGCGCTCGATCGCCTCGCGCAGGTCGCGCTGGTGGCTGTCGGGGTCCTCGCCGGCGAGCTTGTTGGCCTCCGCCTGGGTGAGGTTCTTGATGCCCTGGTCGGTCTTGAAGTGGTACTTGACCCAGAAGACCTCGCCGGCCTCGTTGTTCCACTGGTACGTGTGCGAGCCGTAGCCGTTCATGTGGCGGTACGAGGCGGGGATACCTCGGTCGCCGAAGAGCCAGGTCACCTGGTGGGTCGACTCGGGCGACAGACCCCAGAAGTCCCAGACGTTGTCCGCCTCCTGCGAGCCGGTGTACGGGTCGCGCTTCTGGGTGTGGATGAAGTCGGGGAACTTGATGGCGTCCTTGATGAAGAACACCGGGGTGTTGTTGCCGACGAGGTCGTAGTTGCCCTCCTCGGTGTAGAACTTCAGCGCGAAGCCGCGGGGGTCGCGCACCGCGTCGGCCGCGCCGAGGTTGCCCGCCACGGTCGAGAAGCGCAGGAACGTCTCCGTCTGCTTGCCGACCTCGGAGAGGAACTTCGCCCGCGTCCACTGCGAGACGTCACGGGTCAGCGTGAACGTGCCGTACGCGCCGGCGCCCCGGGCGTGCACGATGCGCTCCGGGATGCGCTCGCGGTTGAAGTGCGCGAGCTTCTCCAGCAGCGACTGGTCCTGCACCAGCACGGGACCGCCGACGCCCGCGGTCTGGCTGTTCTGGTTGTCGGCGACCGGCGCCCCGGCCTCAGTGGTGAGCGGTCCCTGCGTCACGTGCGCCTCCTGCGTCGTTCCTGCTCATTCGTCATGTCTCGCACAGCCTGTCCCTTGGCGTATGCCGAGGTCGATCCTACAATGGACTTAGTCCAAGTCAAGGGAACATCCAAAGTCGCACTCGTTCGGGACCTGGTCCCCCCACTGTTAGGCTTGTGCTTATGAGTGACCTGCTGGAACGACTTCGTGGACGCGGCTGGCGCATGACCGCCCAGCGGCGCGTCGTGGCGGAGGTCCTCGACGGGGATCATGTGCACCTGACGGCCGACGAGGTCCACGCCCGGGCCGTCGCCAGGCTGCCGGAGATCTCCCGCGCCACCGTGTACAACACCCTGGGCGAGATGGTGACGCTGGGCGAGGTCATCGAGGTCACCACCGACCGCCGCGCCAAGCGCTACGACCCGAACGCGCACCGGCCGCACCACCACCTGGTCTGCGCGCGCTGCGGCACGATCCGCGACGTGCACCCGGCGGGCGACCCGCTGGCGGACCTGCCGAAGGACGAGCGGTTCGGCTTCACGGTGTCCGACGTCGAGGTGACCTACCGCGGCATCTGCCCGAGCTGCGCGGCCACGAGCTGACGGCCGCCCGGCCGCCCTCCGACCGCTCCCCCCGTTTTCGGCACCGGTTGCGGCTCCGGCTCCGACGTCGATGCACCCGCGCCCCTGGCCCGCAGAGCACCCGGAAAAACACCTGAGGCCGGATCCTTGAAGGATCCGGCCTCAGGCTTTCAGTAGCGGGGACAGGATTTGAACCTGCGACCTCTGGGTTATGAGCCCAGCGAGCTACCGAGCTGCTCCACCCCGCGTCGTTGTGTTCCCCACCGTACGTCACCGCTCCCGACCGGCGCAAATCAGCTCCGGCGGCCCCGGCTGCGGCGCGCGGTCACCCACCGGAGTCGCGGCCCGGCGCGCCGGGTTCCGGGGCCGCGGACCTCACGCGGTGAGTTCCTGGTGGAGCGCCTCCCTCAGCCGGGCGGCCCGCTCGGCGACCTCGGCCGGCCCCAGCTCGACCGCCCGAGCGCACCAGCGCTGCCCCTCGGTGAGCTCGCCCCGGCGGGCGGCCAGCAGGGCCAGCCGCAGGGCGGCGCGGCCGTGCCCCTCGTTCGCGGCCCGGACCCACCACAGCGTGGCCTCCCGCTCACTGCCCTCGCGGGCCAGCAGCAGGCCCAGGTTGAAGGCCCCGTTGCGGCTGCCCGCCTCGGCCGCCTCGCGGTACCAGCGGGCCGCGCTGTCGATGTCGCCGCGCGCCGCCGCGAGCATCCCCACCCGCACCTGGGCGCGGCGGTGGCCCTGCTCGGCGGCCCGTTCGTACCACTCCTCGCACTCGGTCTTCACCGGCACCGCCTCGCCCAGCGCGGGCGGGCCGGGCGGCGGCTGCCGGGAGTCCAGCACCCCGGCGAGCCGGAACGCGGCCTCCGCGCTGCCGCCGCCCGCGGCGCAGCGCAGATGGCGTTCGGCCTCCTGCTCCTCGCCGCGGTGCAGCAGGGCCATGCCGACCTGGAGCGCGGCCTCCGTGTGCCCGGCCGCCGCGGCGCGCTCGTACCAGACCAGCGCCATGCGCTCCTCGCCGCGTCCGGCGTAGAGGATGCCGAGGTTGAAGGCGGCGTCGACGCTGCCTGCCTCGGCCGCCTTGGAGAACCAGGGTTCGGCCCCGGCCGCGTCGCCGGCCTGGAGCAGCAGCACGGCCAGCGCGTTGGCGGCCTCGCGGTGGCCCGCGTACGCGGCGCGGCGGTACCACTGCTCGGCCTGCGGCGTGCGGTCCTGGGCCGCGCAGAGCAGCCCGAGGTTGTAGGAGCCGTTGACGTCGCCCGCGTTCATGGCCGCCCGGTACCAGCGTTCGGCGGTCTGCTGCTCGCCGCGGGCGGCGTGCAGGGCCCCGAGGGCGTTGGCGGCGTTCCCGTCGCCGTCCTGGGCGGCGCGCAGCCACCACACGGCGGCGCTCTCCACGTCGCCCGCGTCGCGGAGCAGGAAGCCGAGGGCGCAGGCGGCCCGCGGCTCGCCCGCCTTCGCCGAGATGAGGTACCAGCGGCCGGCCTCCTTGGGCTCGCCGCGCTGTTCCAGGAGGGCGCCCAGGCGCAGGGCGGCCCGCTGGTGGCCGCGCGCGGCGGCCTGCCGGTACCACTGCTCCGCCTCGCCGGCCCGCCCGGCCGGGGCGCCGGCCACCGGTCCGCCCTTGCGCACCGCGAAGCCGCCCATGGTGGCCGAACGTCCCATCGTGGCGTGGCGCGGGCCCTGGCGGCGGCGGAAGGCCGTGTCGTCCGGGTCGTCGTCGGCGTCCGGGTCCAGCAGCCGCGCGAGCCGGTAGGCGGCCTCCCGGTGCCCCTGCTCGGCGGCGACGCGCAGCCAGCGTTCGGCGCCCACGTCGCTCCGGTGCTCCAGCAGGTCGGCGAGGGCGTAGGCGCCGAGCGCGTGGCCCTGCTCGGCGGACTGGCGGAGCCAGTACTCGGCGCCGGGCTCGTCCCCCCGCTCGCGGTAGTGACGGCCCAGGGAGTGCGCGGCGGCGGCGGAGCCCGCGACGGCCGCGATGCGCCACCAGTCGGCCGCGTCGTCGGTGTAGCCGCGCTGGTGGAGGAGGACGCCCAGGTTGTTGGCGGCGGCCCGGTCGCCGTCGGCGGTGGCGGCGCGCAGATAGTGCTCGGCGCCGTCCAGGTCGCCGCGTCGCAGCAGCAGCGCGCCGAGGGTGCTCATCGACGTGGTGTCACCGGCGTCGGCGGCGCGGCGGTGACGGGCCTCGTTCTCGTCGCTCTCCGGGCTCTCCGAGGGGTCCTGGTCGGCCCGGGCCCGGGAGGCGTCGTGGGCGCCGGGGGCGCGAAGGCCGGTCGCGGTGCCGGGGCCCGACGCGCGCCGCGGGCCCATCGCGTGCCGTGTGCCCGTCGCCGGGCCGCCGCCGCCCCCCGCACCGGCCGCGTTCCTGACGCCTTCCGCGCGCCCGGCCCCGGTACGGTTCTCCGGCTCTGTGCTCTCGACGGTCGCGGCACACCCCGCAGTCTCGGCAGTCCCCGTGGTCTCGTCGGTCCCGGCGGTCTCGTCGGTCCCGGCGGTCTCGTCGGTCCCGGCGGTCTCGTCGGTCCCGGCGGTCTCGTCGGCCCCAGTGGCCTCAGCAGTCGCGGTGGTCTCGGTCGTCGTCCCAGTGGTCTCGGTGGTCTCGCTGTTGTCCGCGGCAGAAACGCCGAAAGCCGCATTCACCACGCTATCCGCCCGATGAACGCGGCGCCGCACAAACCGCCCTGTCTCCAACAGAGTTGCCCTGTCCCCCATAAATATCATCGTCGCACCGCCTGCAACCCACGCACACCCGTAAACCGAGGCTTGTGAGGTCACTACAGCGTTTTGTCGACATGCCCACAGAGAGACAAGTCAAACACGTTCGGGCCCAACTCGCGCCCCGCGAAGCACCCTTCACAGAGGCTGCACAAGAAAGCCGTCACGGCACGACGAAGGCCCGGATCCTCGAAAGGATCCGGGCCTTCGTCGTCAGTAGCGGGGACAGGATTTGAACCTGCGACCTCTGGGTTATGAGCCCAGCGAGCTACCGAGCTGCTCCACCCCGCGTCGTTGTGTGGAAACCGTACCACGACGCGGGGCGGGCCTTTACCCGGTCACCCGGCCACCGGGCGCGTCAGCCGCCGTCGCCTCCCGGTGCGGCCGCCTGATCGGCCCCCGGCTCGGCGGACTGGCCGGCCCCCGGCTTGGCGGCCCCGTCGCCGGAGCCGCCCGGACCGCCGCCCGCCTTGGGCTGGGCCGCCGCCGCGCGCTCCAGCGCGTTCTGGAGATCCGCCTGGGCCTTGCCGTAGGCGGTCCAGTCCTGCTTCTTCAGGGCCGCCTCGCCCTCCGCGTACGCCGCCTGCGCGTCGGCGATCGCCTTCTTCAGCGCCGCCTCACCGGTGGCCGGGGGCTGCGTGGTCTCGCCCGGGGGTCTGGTGGTCTCCTCCGGCGGCTGGGTGTTGCCCGAGCCCGTCACGCCGAAGACCTCGTCGAGCGCCTCCCCGAGGCTGTTCTTGAAGACGGTCTTCGACCCGTACGAGGCGGCGACCTTGCGCAGCAGCGGGTAGTTCTGCGTGCCACCGCGGGTGTACACCGGCTCGATGTAGAGGAACCCGCCCTCCAGCGGCACGGTCAGCAGGTTGCCGTACTCGATGTCGGAGTCGGTGCCCTTGAGGTTCCGCACGAACTCGGCGACGTCGTCGTTGCCGTTGAGCTCGCTCTGCACCTGGCCCGGGCCCTTCACCGTGCTGGTGACCCTGAGCAGTCGTATCGTGCCGTAGTCCTTGCTGGCCGCGTCCGCGTCCACCGCCATGAACGCCCCGAGGTCGGGACGGCCCTTCGGGGTGAACGTGGTGGTCAGCGAGAACTTCTGGGCCGCCTGGTCCGGCATCTTTATGCTCAGGTAGTACGGCGGGACGGAGCCCGAGTCCTTGTTGGTCGGGTCGTCCGGGACCTGCCACGCGTCACTTCCGCTGTAGAACTGCGCGGGGTTGGTGACGTGGTAGCGGGTGAGCAGCTCCCGCTGCACCTTGAACAGGTCCTGCGGGTAGCGCAGGTGCTCCTGGAGCTCCTGCGGGATGTCGGCCCTGGGCTGGACCGTTCCCGGGAACGCCTTGCGCCAGGTCTTGAGGACCGGGTCCTCGGTGTCCCACTCGTAGAGCTTCACCGTGCCGTCGTAGGCGTCGACGGTGGCCTTGACGGAGTTCCGGATGTAGTTGACCTGGTTCTGCTGGGCGACGACCGCGCGCTGGTTGGTGGTCAGCGAGTCGGCCGTGGTGTCGCCGAGCGTGGTCCGCGAGGCGTACGGGTACCCGTTGGTGGTGGTGTACGCGTCGACGACCCACTGGATGCGGCCCTTCACCACGGCCGGGTAGGCGTCGCCGTCGATGGTCAGCCACGGGGCGACGGCCTCGACGCGCTCCTTGGGCGTGCGGTTGTACAGGATCCGCGAGCCGTCGCCGATGGCGCCCGAGTAGAGGATCTGCGGCTCGCTGAACGCCACCGCGTACGCGGCGCGGTTGAACGTGTTGGAGAGGCTGACCCCGCTGCCGCCCTGGTAGCTGGTGGTCTTCTCGCCGTCCTCCTCGTAGTCGAGCTCCTTCTGGGGCCCGCCGACGATGGAGTACTGCTCGGTCTTCTCGCCGTAGTAGATCCGCTGCTCGTACGAGCCCAGACCGCCCGAGGTCGGCAGGCCGGACTCGGTGAAGTCCGGGGAGCCCTTCGGGTTCTTGCCCGTGGTGGTGCCCCGGGCCGCGATGGCGCCGTAGCCGTGGGTGTAGGTGAAGTGGTCGTTGATCCAGTTGCGCTTGGGGATGCCGTCGATGTTGAGTTCGCGCAGACCGATGACCGTGTCCTGGTCCTTGCCCGTGGCGTCCTTGTAGCGGTCCACGTCCAGCGTCTTGGGGAACTGGTAGTAGTTCCGCTTCTGCTGGAGCTGCTGGAAGGCCGGGGAGACGACGTTGGGGTCCATCACGCGGTAGCTGGCGGCGGTGTCCGCGCTCGCGCGCAGCCTGTTGTCGTCCTCCGTGGTGCTCTTGCCCGCGTAGTCCTGGACCTGCGCCCGGTCGATGTCGTACGCCTGGCGCGTCGCCTCGATGTTCTTCCGGATGAACGGGGCTTCCTTGGCCTGCTCGTTCGGCTGGACCTGGAACTTCTGCACGATCGCCGGGTACAGCCCGCCGATCAGGATCGCCGAGAGCACCATCAGGCCGAAGCCGATCACAGGGAGCTGCCAGGTGCGGCGCCACAGCGTCGCGAAGAACAGCACGGCGCAGATCGCGGCGATGCAGAACAGGATGGTCTTCGCCGGCAGGTAGGCGTTGGCGTCGACGTACCGCAGGCCCGTCCAGTTGTCCGTGGCCTTGAAGTCACTGGACTTCACGGCCAGGCCGTAGCGGTCGAGCCAGTACGCCACGGCCTTCAGCGAGACGAAGACGCCGAGCAGCACCGACAGGTGGCCGGTGGCCGCGCCGGTCGCCCGCGCGCCGGGGCTGGTGACGCGGAGCCCGCCGTACAGGTAGTGGGTCAGCGCGGCGGCGATCAGCGAGAGCACCGTGGCCGCGAAGCCGAAGCCCAGCAGGAAGCGGTACCAGGGCAGGTCGAAGGCGTAGAACGAGACGTCCAGGTGGAACTGGGGGTCCTTCTGGCCGAAGGCCACGCCGTTCACATACATCAGCCAGGTGCGCCACTGACCGGAGGCGGACGCCCCGGCGATCAGCCCGACGAGGGCGGTGATCGCGAGCAGCACCCACTTCTTGTAGGGCGCGAGGCTCATCCGGTAGCGGTCCAGGCTCTGCTGCTCCAGGGACATCGCGCTCAGCGGCGGCCGGAGCCGGTGCGCGAGCCAGATGTTCAGCCCGACGACGACCGCCATCAGCAGCCCGAAGACGAGGAACAGCCCGATCTTGGTCCACAGGGTGGTGGTGAAGACGGACGAGTAGGAGACCGACCTGTACCAGAGCCAGTCCGTCCAGAACCCGGCGAACATGACGAACGCCATGGCGAGGACCGCCAGGACGCCGAGCGTCATCAGCAGGGTACGGGCGCGCCGGGACGGGCGGCCGACTCTGATCCGTGGCCCGGTCGGGCCTCCGCCGCGGTCCGGCATCTGGAAAGCCAACGTGCGCACCTCGTAGTTCGCGGGTCGTATGGAGCGGGCCCGGCGGTAGTCGGACCCACCTATGCAACTTACTGACGCTTTACCTAGTTCCCGATACCGGGGCGGAAGGAGGCAGGATATTGGTCATGCCCAACGTTTCCGCCTCAGGCCCCCCGATGGCCGCGAGCCCCCTGACCGTCGCCGTGCTGGAGATCGACGAGTACGTCTCCGGCCTCGGCTGGGACCAGCCGGCCCGGCTCTTCGCTCTCGTCGACACCGCCCGGCTGCGGGCCCAGGAGCCCGGTCTGGCCTCCCAGCTCGGCCTGGACGCCGATGCCCCCGCCTCCTCCCTCACCCCCGTCGAGCAGGAAGAGCTCCCGGCGGGCACCGCCCTGGACGACTTCCTCGCCACGATCGCCTGGCCCGACGCGGTGGCCGGCTGCGCGATGACGGTGGAGCGGCTGATGCTGCCGCCGTCCGCCGAGGCGTCCGTGCCCGAGGGGCTCGGCGAGGCCCAGCTGGCCAAGTGGGTCGCGAAGCACCCGGAGCGTCAGGAGGTGCGGATGACCGTGGCCGCCCTCCGGGACGGCTCGCGCGAGTGCGCGGTGCGGCTGCGCGAGAAGGACTCCCCGAGCGAGGTGCGGACCGGTGCCGGGCTGGTGCCCGGGCTGGCCGAGGCGCTGGCCGCCACCTTCGAGGACTGATCCCGCCACGCCTCCGCCGGGGGACCCGGCCGCGCGCGGGGCGCGGGGCGCGGTCAGCCCGCCGAACAGCTCGGCAGGTCGGCCGTGTCCCCCGTCCGGATCTTCTCCAGCGACTTCCTCGCGTCGCCGATCGTCTTCACCTTGACGAGCGTGAGCCCGCCGGGGGTGTCGGAGGCGGCGGCCTTGCAGTTCGCGGCCGGGGTGAGGAAGTAGCGGGCGCCCGCGTCGCGCGCGCCGACCAGCTTCATGGTGATGCCGCCGATCGGGCCGACTCTGCCCTTGTCGTCGATGGTGCCGGTGCCCGCGATGAACTTGCCGCCGGTCAGGTCGGTGGGCGACAGCTTGTCGATGAGGCCGAGGGAGAACATCAGCCCGGCGCTGGGCCCGCCGACGTCGGCGAGCTCGATGTCGATCCGGAACGGGAAGGTGTGGTCCGCCCCGGCCTGGATGCCGACGATCGCGCGGTCGTCCCCGGGGGCCTTCACCGTGGTGATGACGACTTCGCGGCTGCCCTCGGGCTTGCGGCCGGCCTTCTCGGCGGCCTGCGCCGTCTTCGCCGGGATCACCGTGAAGGCGACGTCCTCGCCGGGCTTGTGCCGGGTGACGAGCTTCGCGACGTCCTGCGGCTGCTCGACCTCCGTTCCGTCGACCCGCTGGATCACGTCGCCCGCGTGCAGTCTGCCCTGGGCGGGGCTGCCCTTGACCACGCTGGAGACCACCACCCGCGACTCCACCGGGATGCGCAGCTCTGTGAGGGCCGCGACCTTGGCGCTCTCCTGGGACTGGGTGAACTCCTCGGCGTTCTCCTGCGTCGACTGCTGCTCGGTCTTGCCGTCGGGGTAGAGCGTCTCGTGCGGCACCACCAGGCTGCTGTGGGAGAGCCAGCGGTAGACGGCCTCGCCGAGCGTCATCCGGTAGTCGGCGCCGGTGACCCTGACCGTGGTCATGTTGAGGTGGCCCGACGTCGGATACGTCTTGTGCCCCGAGATCTGCAGAACCGGCTCGCCCTTGACCTTGCCGAGTGTGTTCACGGTCGGCCCCGGAGACATCTCCGAATAGGGCACCTTGATCAACAGGCCCGCGCAGAGCAGCGCGATGAGGATCAGGGTGGAGGCGAGCATCGTCGCCGTGCGGCGTGGCATGGAACGACAGTACGGGAAGGGTCTGTCAGTGCGCCGTCCGGGCCGATCCCCGGGAAGCGCTCCCGGGCGACGGAGAGCGCCCGGCGCGCTGCCGCCCCGGAGGTCGCCGGCGGCCGGGAACGCGCGGCGGCTTGGCGATCGCGTACGGTCCGACGAGGCTCCGCGCGGCGGACATGAGGTCAGACGACATCGGAACCGGAATGCGATTTCTCCATCGCTTCACGGAACCGCGCATAGCCGGCGAGTTCTGAGACATCACCGGCTGTGTGGTGGCGGGTGACCCAGCTTCCCCATATCCCTGCGCCGAGCGCGGCAAAAAGCGGAATCAACAGCCAAGCGAGTGCCGCCATTACGACCTCCCTGCCCCATGAGCGACCGCAACTGGCCGATCAGCAGATTAACCGTCTGCATGACTAACGCTCTCCGCAGGGGGTCGATTACGCAAATCGGGGCGGACAACCACCCGATCGGCTTGCGATCAGCAGGCGCCGACCCACTCCTCGGTGCCGTCCGAGAACCGCTGGTGCTTCCAGATCGGAACCTCGCGCTTGAGGTCGTCGATGAGCTTGCGGCACGCCTCGAACGCCTCCGCGCGGTGCGGGCAGGAGACCGCGACGACGACCGCGAGGTCCCCCACTCGGAGGTCACCCACACGATGGACGGCGGCAAGCGCCCGGACCGGGAATTCCGCCGCGACCTTCTCGGCCACCCGGCGCAGCTCGTCCGCCGCCGAGGGATGGCAGGAGTACGCGAGCGCGCTGACGTCCTGCCCGCCGTCGTGGTCGCGCACCGTGCCGACGAAGAGCGCCGTGCCCCCCGCGGCGTCGTCCCCGACGGCGCGGAGGACCTCGTCGACCGACAACGGCGTGTCGCGGATCGCCAGCAGCCTGACGGGGTCGGCCGCCGCCCACTCGCCGGGGTGGTGGTACGGAGGAGCCTTGGGAGCCATGGGGCCCATGCTGCCGTACCGCGCCGGCGAGGGCGACAGCGGTTCCCCCGGCGGTCTCCTCCCCCGCCCCGGAATCCGGGAGTCCTCCGGGCTCCGGCACCGCCGGCCGCCGGGCGCGGGACGGCCTGCCGGGCCGGAGACCGCGGCGCCCGGCCGCCCGGCTCAGATGCGACGGCGGGCCTTGCGCGCCCTGCGGACCAGGGCGGCGGTGCCGAGCAGCGCCACGGTGGCGCCCGCCGCGCCCGCCGCGGTCGCGTCCTTGCGGCCGAGGCGGCGGCCGGCGACGGTGTGCCGGCCCGCCACCTCCTCCAGGAGCGCGGCGAGCACCTCCTCGTTGGTCCAGCTCGGACGCCAGCCCACATCGTGCAGCCGGCTCACGCTGACCACCCAGGGGTGCATGGTGTACGCCAGGTCGCCCGCGGGGGACGGGGTGAGCCCGATCCGGTGCAGCCGGGCGGCGGCGCCGAGGGCCACCGCGGAGGGCAGTTCCATCCGGCGGACCCCGCTCAGCTCCTCGACCTCCTCCTGTTCGAGCCAGCCGTCGCAGCCGACCGCGAACTCCCCGTCGATCTTCTCCAGCGCCGCGTACTCCAGGGCCGTGACCAGGTCCTCGACATGGCAGAACTGCCAGGCGGGGCGCGATCCGGCGACGACCAGGAGGCGCGGCGACTCGAAGTAGCGGGTCAGCGCGGTGTCGGTGCCGCCGACCAGGACGGTGGGCCGGACCACGGTCACGTTGAGCCCGGGGTGGGCGCGCGGCGCGCGGCGGCCGAGGCGTTCGATCTCCAGGAGGTCGCCGACGCCGGTGGCCTCGGCCGTGGCGCGCAGCTCGGCGTCCTCGGAGAGCGGGATGTCGTTGTCGGGCAGCGCCCCGTAGACCATGGCCGAGGTGCACAGCACGACCCGGTGGACCCCGGCCGCGGCGGCGGCGGTGAGCACGGTCTGGGTCCCGCGCACGTTGTAGGCGGTGCGGGCGGCGGGGTCGGTCTCCAGATCGAGGTCGAGCGCGAGGTGCACCACGACGTCCGCGCCGCGCAGCCGCTCCGCGATGGCGGGGTCCCGCACGTCGAGGATGTGCCAGGTCGCTTCGGACACCTCCCCGCGGCGCTCGTCGATGGCGATGACCCGCTTGATCTCCTCGGAGGCCGCGAGGCGCGCGGCGAGCAGCTCACCGACGCCGCGCGCGGCTCCGGTGACCGCGACGACGGGGCCGCGGCTCCCGGCGCGGCCCCGCGCGGGTTTTTCCTCGGTCGAGGGGTCGGGCAGGTTTCGCGCTGCGCGAACCTGAGGATCTGGGGAACTCACCGGGCGTCTCCAGAGGTTGTCTTCAGTACGTACCCGAATGACGCGTACGTACCAGGTGGCGTCCATCCTGCCGCAGGCCTGGGGCCGAGGAGCACGAGGCCCCGAGCGGACTTTTGGTGTCTACGCTGGATGGTGATGTCGGGCAGTCGCCGTCGGTTCGCGCCGGCGGCCCTAAGAGCCGAGGAAACCCGTGAGTGACACCCCATTCGGATTCGGCCTTCCGCCGGAGGAGCCGGAGAACGGCGACGAGGGCAAGAAGAAGGACCCCACCGGAGGTGAGCGGGGCTCGGGCGGTCCTGCGGGCCCGTTCGGCTTCGGGCTCGGCGCGGGCGGGGAGAACCCGTTCGCGGCGATGTTCGGCTCGATGAACCCCAACGACCTGGGGGCGGCCTTCCAGCAGCTCGGCCAGATGCTGAGCTACGAGGGCGGTCCCGTGAACTGGGACATGGCCAAGCAGATCGCTCGCCAGACGGTCGCGCAGGGCACGCCCGACGGCAGCAAGGACGCGAGCGTCGGCCCGGCCGAGCGGTCCGCGGTCGACGAGGCGCTGCGCCTGGCCGACCTGTGGCTGGACGGGGTGACGTCGCTGCCCTCCGGTTCGGTCTCGGCGGTGGCGTGGAGCCGTGCGGAGTGGGTGGAGGCTTCCCTCCCCGCCTGGCAGAAGCTGGTCGACCCGGTGGCCGAGCGCGTGGGTCTGGCCATGGGCGACGTGCTGCCCGAGGAGATGCAGGCGATGGCCGGCCCGCTGATCGGCATGATGCGGTCGATGGGCGGCGCGATGTTCGGCCAGCAGATCGGGCAGGCGGTCGGCGTGCTCGCGGGCGAGGTGGTCGGTTCCACCGACATCGGGCTCCCGCTGGGCCCGGCGGGCAAGGCGGCGCTGCTGCCGCTGAACGTGGAGCGGTTCGGCAAGGACCTCGGCGTGCCGCAGGACGAGGTGCGGCTGTATCTCGCGCTGCGCGAGGCCGCCCACCAGCGGCTCTTCGCCCATGTCCCGTGGCTGCGGTCGCATCTGTTCGGCGCCGTCGAGGGGTACGCCCACGGCATCAAGGTCGACACCAGCAAGCTGGAGGACGTGGTCGGCCAGTTCGACCCCTCGCAGCCCGAGCAGCTGCAGGACGCCCTTCAGCAGGGGATGTTCCAGCCGGAGGACACCCCGGAGCAGAAGGCCGCCCTGGCCAGGCTGGAGACGGCGCTCGCGCTGGTCGAGGGCTGGGTGGACGCGGTGGTCCATGAGGCCGCCGAGTCCCGTCTGACCTCGGCGGACGCGCTGCGCGAGACCATGCGCCGGCGGCGCGCCTCCGGCGGCCCGGCCGAGCAGACGTTCGCGACGCTCATCGGTCTCCAGCTGCGTCCCCGGCGGCTGCGCGACGCCTCGCGCCTGTGGGCGTCGCTCACCGACGCGCGCGGTCTGGACGGGCGCGACGCGCTGTGGGAGCACCCCGACATGCTGCCGACCGCCGACGACCTGGACGACCCGGACGGTTTCGTCCACCGCGAGCATCTGGACTTCTCGGAGCTGGACAAGATGCTGGGAGAGGCCGCGCGGGAGCCGAAGAAGCCCGAGCCCGGGACGGGCGAGGCCCGCCCCGGTGGGTCCGGCGACGGCGGGAACGAGGGCAAGGGCGAGGGCAAGGGCGACAGCGACCGGTGAGCCTGCACGATGACGCCGTTCTCGTGCTCAAGCGCTACGAGAACGCGGCGGACCCGGTCCAGGAGGAGCTGCGCCAGGTCTATCTGGACCACTTGGCCCGGCATCCGGACGGCATGTGGAAGGCCTGCGGGGCGGGGCATCTGACGGCGAGCGCCCTGGTCGTGGATCCGGAGCGCGGCCGGGTCCTGCTCACCCTGCACCGCAAGCTGCGGATGTGGCTCCAGATGGGCGGCCACTGCGAGCCGCAGGACGGCGCCCTGGCCGCCGCAGCGCTGCGCGAGGCCACCGAGGAGTCCGGGATCGGCGGCCTGACGCTGCTCCCGGGCGGCCCGGTCACGCTGGACCGCCACCGGATCCCCGCCCCCTGCCACTGGCACCTGGACGTGCAGTACGCGGCGCTGGCGCCCACGGGGGCGACGGAGCAGATCAGCGACGAGTCGCTGGACCTGCGCTGGTTCGCGTACGACGAGGTCCCCTCGGTGGCGGACGCCTCGGTCGTGCGCCTGACGGCGCGCGTCCGCGCCGCGCTGGAGCGGCGCGGCTAGGGGGTGTCTGATGAATGAGTGCGGGAGAAGGAGCGGGGGCCGGTGCGTGCGATCGCAAGGCGCCGGAGCGTCTGCGTGGCGGAGCCACGTGGGCGGTTCGGCAACGCCGCAAGCGTGCGTGCCGGACCCCGCCACGCCGCAGGTATATGTCAGACACCCCCTAAAGGCCCCCTAAAGGCTGTCCCGTAATCCCTGGCGGGCGTGCGACGAAAGCTGCGGCGCCTCGCGGCGTTGTCGGAACGCCCGCATACGTCCAGTATGCGGGCGCCCCTCCGCCTTGCGATGCACCTCATCTGGCGCCGCACACTGATCCACCACGGATTACGGGACAGCCCTTAGCAGCTCTCCGCGCGCCCGCAGGGCGGCGCGGGCGGGTGGGGCGGTTCGAGGACCCGCTCCCGCCCGCCTCGTGCATGCGCCTCCCGCGCAGGGGCCGGCGCGGCTCAGCCCCAGGCGTTGTTCTGGTTCTGGCCGTGGGCGCCGTACTGCCCCATTCCGTACTGCGCGCGGATTCCCTGCCCGATCTGCGCGTTCTGCGGCGGCAGCACCTCGCTGGGCTGGACCAGGGCGTACCCCTGGCCGAGGAAGCTGAGCTCCCAGCCCTCGCCGGTGTGGCCGCGGCGACGCCAGACGCCCGAGGAGTGCGTCTGGGCCTGCATCTGCACCCGCAGGGAGCCGGACCAGGCGACGACGGCGTCGGCGTCGGCGTTGACGTACTTGTCCGGCGTGACCTGCATCATCAGCGGCCGGCCCGAGGTCATCAGGGCGACCTTGCCGCTGCCGGTGATGTTGAGCTGGTACTTCCCGGTGCCGGAGATGCCGTACTGGCTGTCCACGGCCACGACCTCGTGGTGCAGCCCGGAGTCCAGCGCGAGGACGTAGGCGCTGTCCACGGTCAGACCGTCGTGGTCGACGTCCACCACGTGCACGTACTGGGCGAGGTTGGCGAGGAACACGGTGCCCTGGCCGGAGCAGCGCATGAGGTCCAGGCCCTCACCGGTCTGCGAGCGGGCATGCCGCTGCCCGTGCGACTGGTACTCCCCGTCGAACTCGATCAGGCCCTGGTACGCGACCATGCTGCCCTTGCGGGCGAGGACGTCGTCGCGGCCGTCGAGCGCGACCCGGAGCATCTGCGCGTTCTGCAGGGTGTACCGGTCGGCGGACTGCTGTTCGGTGTGCTGGAAAAGCGGGCTCTGCATGGTCTTCTCTCGCTCCCCTCAGCCCCGGGCCCGCAGGCGGTCGGTGCTGTCCTCGCTGGGTTGTACGACGACGACGCCCTGGCCGGAGAAGGCCATCTGGAACGCCTCGCCGCTGCCGCGGCCGATCAGGGAGGCCGCCTTGAAGCTCCGCTTGCCCTTCACCTTGAGGTTCGGGGACCAGGCGACGAGGGCGTCGGGGTCGACGTAGGTCTCGTCCTCACCGCTGCCGCAGTTGACGACGACGGGGGTGCCCCGCGAGGTCAGCGCGACCCAGCCGGTGCCGGAGATGGAGACGTTCCACAGGCCCTGCCCGGTGAACTTGGCGAGCCCCTTGACCCGCTCGACGCCCCACTGGAGCTGGGCGTCGAAGGCGAGGACATTAGTGCCGTTGACCGACAGCGCCTCGTTGTCGAGGTGGACGACGACGACGTGCGCACCGTAGTCGGCGAGGTAGAGGAGGCCGTCCCCGCTGCACTTCATCAGCGGGGCGCCCTCGCCGGTGATCCAGTCGCGGGCGATCTGGCGGACGGCGGACGGATTCGGCTCGTACTGGATGAAGCCCTCGTACGCGACCATCGAGCCGACCCGGGCGAAGAGGTCGTGCCCCGTGGCCATCGCCACCTTCAGCATGGCGCTGCCGTGGTTCTCCATACGGGCGGTGACCGGTGCGGGGGCATACCCCGCGAGCTGCTGGTTCATTGCTTCGGCCTCCCTCAGACCTCGTACGGCTGGACGACGATGAAGTTGCCCGGCGCACCCCGGAACTGGAGGTTCACCGATTCCCCGCTGTGTCCCGGGTAGGCGTTGTAGCGCAACCGCACCTGGCTGGAGACGATCACCTGGGAGGCGGCGGACCAGGCCACGACGGCGTCGCTATCGGCGAAGGTCGTCGGCGTGACGGGCAGGACCACCGGGGTGCCGTGCGTCATCACCACCACGGTGCCGGTCCCCTGGAAGAGCATGGTGAACAGCGCCCCGCCCGGGATCCCGTGCCCCTCGATCCGCCGCACCTCGTACTGGAGGGACTCGTCGAAGGCGAGGACGCGCTCGGCCGAGACGCAGATGCTGTCGCCCTGGAGCTCGATGGGGTGCAGATGGGCGCTGTCCTCGGCGAGGAAGACCTGGCCGCGGCCGGTGCAGCGCATCAGCTGCATCTCCTGGCCGGTGGCGTTTCCCACGATCCGGCCGGCGAAGCCCGCGCCCTTGTAGCTGAAGTCGACCTTGCCCTGGTACATGACCATGCTGCCCTGGCGGGCGAGGACGGGGGCGCCGTCCTGGCCGAGGTCCACCCGGATCAGCTGGTGGTTCTGAGCCGTCCAGCGCAGGCCGGTCGGCGCCTCCTTGTAGAGGTCGACGGCCGCCTGGAGCCCGCCCCCGCCGGACTGCGGCACGCCCTGCGGAACGCCAGGGGGCATGCCCATGCCCGGGGGCTGCTGGCCGTACGGAGCCGGCGGCTGCTGCCCGTAGGGCGCGGGGGCCTGCTGTCCGTACGGGGCGGGGA
This sequence comes from Streptomyces tyrfis, assembly GCF_037034285.1. Classification (NCBI taxonomy): domain Bacteria; kingdom Bacillati; phylum Actinomycetota; class Actinomycetes; order Kitasatosporales; family Streptomycetaceae; genus Streptomyces; species Streptomyces tyrfis. Next base: position 18,616 of record NZ_JBAGJZ010000047.1, read on the forward strand.
ACGGCTGGCCGGGAGGGGGCGGGGGCGGGCCGGGGGGCTGCCCGAACTGCGTCTGCTGGGGCGGCTGCCCGTACGGGGCCGGCGCGGGCGCGGGCGCGGGCGGCGGGACGGTACCGCCCGGCGGTGCCATGGGGGCCATCGGCGCCACCATCGTCGGCGCGTTGTGGATCTGCTGCGGGGTGGGCGGGGCCGCCGGGGCGTTGAAGTCCGGGGCGGGCCGCGGCGGCGGGGCGTCGAAGGCGGGAGCGGGCACCGGCGGCTGGGGGGCGTGCGGGACCTGGGGCGGCAGGGGCGCCGGCGGGACCTGGGGGGCCGGTGACGCCTGCGGGACCTGCGGGGCCGCGGGGGCGGCGAACGGCGGCGCGGGGGCGGCCGCCTGGGCGGGCGGCGCGAACGCCGGCACGGCCGGCTGCGGCTGGGGGGCGGCGGGCTCCTCCTCCGCGACCTCGCCGCCGAAGTTCTTCAGGAGCGCTTCGAGACCGCCGTCGAAGCCCTGGCCGACGGCGGCGAACCGCCAGACGTCCTTCAGGTAGAAGTCGCCCAGCATGACGGCGCGCTCGGTGGTGAACTCCGAGCCGTCGAAGGCGTACCGGGCGACTTCCTCGCCACCGGCGACGATCCGGATGTATCCGGGTCCGATCTGGGACATCTGACCGGCGCCGTCGATCGCCGCGGTGAACGACAGCTTGCGGATGTGGCCGGGAACGCGATCGAGGGTGACGCGGAACGACTCGGTGTCACCGGCCTGGGGGCCGAGGAGCTGCACGGACTCCTCGGGCGATCTGGGCTGGTTGAAGAAGACGAAGTAACGGTCGTCGGAGAGCCGCTCGTCGGCGTCCAGGCCGAAGCAGCTGATGTCGATGGTCAGCCCCGGGCCACCGATCTGCACACCCACGTACAGGTCCGTCCCCGATGTGAGATCGCCGATCCTGGCCTTGTGGCCGCGCTGGAATTCCCTGGCCATGCGTAACGACCGTCCCCCATCCCGAAGGTGAATACGTCGCGCCAGGCTAACCGCAATCTTCGACGGCGAACCAAGGCGGTACACATCCGGTACACAACCGCCGGAGGTCACTCACCGCGTGCGGCGGGCAGATACGGCAGCCGGTCGGCCGCCACCACGCCCTCCAGGTAACCGCGGGCCCGCTCGGTGCGGGGGTACGCCTCCAGCAGCCGCCAGAATCGCGGGCCGTGACCGGGCACCAGCAGATGGGCCAGCTCGTGCACCAGCACGTAGTCGACGACGTACTCGGGCATGCCCTGGAGACGGTGCGACAGCCGGATGCTGCCCTCCGCCGGGGTACACGAGCCCCAGCGGGTGTTCTGGTTGGTCACCCACCGCACCGACACCGGTCTGGCCCGGCCCTCGAAGTACTGGGCGGACAACCGCTCGGCGCGCTCCGCGAGTTCGCCGTCGCCGAGGACGCGTCTGCTCTCCTGGGCCGCGAGCTTGTCGAGCATCACGTCCACCCACCGCTGCTCCTCGGCCTTCGACATCCGGGCCGGGATGAGCACGATGGTGCGGTCCCCCTCGCGGTACGCGGAAACCGTTCTGCTGCGGCGGTTGCTCCTGCGGACCTCGACCGCGCTCGTCGCCGACGCACGGGGTGGACGGTCCGCCGCGCCGCGCCGGCGGATTCGGGCGCTGCGCTCAGGGGTCTCCCCGGCGATTCCGGGTGACGGGTCGGCGGGCACGCCATGACGTTACCCGGTCACGGCGGAGGAAGTCCCGCCTCCGGACGGTTCGCGATCGATCCACTCCACGGAGTGCGCCATTTGAACGACTAATGCACCGCACCTGTGGATAACTTTCCGCGCGATTCGGCGCCGGCCCGCATTCTGGCAACACGTCTCGCGAACAGTGCGACCAGTGGCCCGGGTACGGCCACGAGTCGGCGGCTGCGGCCGGCGAGACGGCAGCCGTTGTCCGAACAGCACCGATCGGGGGAATCCGTGTATCCCATGTTGAAGCCCGCGCTGCGCCGTGCCTGGCGCGGCCGGGGGACCGTGCAATTCGGGGTGACACCCGCCCACGCGGTGATGCTCGGCCCCTTGGACATCGCGACGAGCAGCTTCCTGGAGCTGCTCGACGGTACGCGCGGCCTGCCGCTGCTGCGCGAGGAAGCACGGGCGCTGGACCTGTCCGACCGGCAAGTGGACACCCTGATCCGCAGGTTGACCGATGCGGGTCTGGTCGACGACGTGCGGTCGGTCGGTCCGGAGACCGATGTGCTGCGGAGCCGTCCCGGGGCCCTGGAGCGGCACCGTCCGGATCTGGCGTCGCTCTCGGTGGTCCACCCCGAGCCGGGCGGCGGCATGCGCCGGCTGGCGGCCCGCCGGGCGATGCGGGTCCAGGTCCGGGGGGCGGGGCGGGTGGGCGCCGCGGTCGCGGCGGTGCTGTCCGGGGCCGGGGTGGGCCGGGTCGAGGTGCTGGACGGGGGGCACACCGAGCCGTGGGACGTGGCGCCCGGCGGCCTGCCGCCGACGGCGATCGGGGAACGCAGGGACACCGCCGCCCGGCAGCTGGTGCGCAGGTCGGCAGGGGGCGCGGCGGTCCGGGCGGCGGAAGCGGCGAACTCCCCGGAGAGCGGGGAGCCGGGGCTCTCGCTGATCGTGGTGGCTCCACGGGACGGCTTCGGGGTGTACGTCCCGGACCCCCGGTCGGCTGAATCATGGATCGCCTCCGGCACCCCCCACCTCTACGCCGGGGTGGTGGAGGCCACGGGAGTGGTCGGCCCCCTGGTCCTGCCCGGGGGCACGGCGTGCGCGGAGTGTCTGGCGCTGACCCGCGCGGCGGCGGACCATCAGTGGCCCAGGATGCTGTCCCAGTGGCGCTCCGGGCGCCGGAACGCCGTGCAGGCCTGCGATCTGGGGCTGGCGACGGCGGTGGCCGGACTGGCGGCCGCCCATGCGCTGTCCTTTCTGGACGGGGACCTGCCCGCCAGCACGGGGACGCGCTGGGAGACGGCGCTGCCGCTGTTGGACTGGCGCTCGGAACGGATCGCGCCCCATCCCGACTGCCGCTGCGGCGCGGCTGGGCACACTGTCGGGGAGCGCGCCTCCGGCGTCGACGCGGCGCACGACACAATGGCCGGGTAACCGCCGCGCGCGGTACGGCGGTCTGGGATATGGAGGGGCTCATGTCTGATCTTCCCCGGAAAGCGGTCACGCGTACCGCCAAGTTGGCGGCCCTGCCGTTGGGGTTCGCCGGCCGCGCGACCTGGGGCCTGGGCAAGCGGATCGGCGGGAAGTCCGCAGAGCTGGTCGCCCGGGAGGTGCAGCAGCGGACGGCCGATCAACTCTTCAAAGTTTTGGGCGAGTTGAAGGGCGGTGCGATGAAGCTGGGCCAGGCCCTGTCCGTCTTCGAGTCCGCGCTGCCCGAGGAGCTGGCCGGACCATACCGTGCGGCGCTCACCAAACTTCAGGACGCCGCACCGCCGATGCCCAGCGGCACGGTGCACGAGGTGCTGGCGAAACGGCTCGGAGCGGACTGGCGGGACTTGTTCCTCGACTTCGAGGACAAGCCGTCGGCCGCCGCGTCGATCGGCCAGGTGCACCGGGCGGTGTGGCACGACGGGCGGGACGTCGCGGTGAAGGTGCAGTATCCGGGCGCCGGGGAGGCGTTGCTCACGGACCTCACCCAACTCAGCAGGTTCGCCCGGCTGCTCGGCCCCCTGATCCCGGGGATGGACATCAAGCCGCTCATCACCGAGCTGCGCGACCGGATCTCGGAGGAGCTGGACTACGAGCAGGAGGCACGGTCCCAGCAGGACCATGCCGAGGAGTTCGCGACCGACCCGGACGTGGTGATCCCCGATGTGGTGCACCAGTCCGACCAGGTTCTGGTGACGGAGTGGATGGGCGGCGTTCCGCTGGCCGACGTGATCGCGGAGGGCACGCCCGAGCAGCGTGACCGCGCCGGCCAGCTGCTGGCCCGTTTCCTCTTCTCGGGTCCGGCGCGCACCGGTCTGCTGCACGCGGACCCGCATCCCGGCAACTTCCGTCTGCTGCCCCCGGCGGACGGCATGGTCGACGCCGACGGGGACGACGGGCCCTGCGAGCGGGGCGAGAGCGTCGCTTTCGGGGAGTGGCGGCTCGGGGTGCTGGACTTCGGCACGGTGGACCGGCTGCCGGGTGGTCTGCCGCAGCCGATCGGGGATTCGCTGCGGCTGGCGCTGGAGGGTGACGCACAGGCGGTGTACGAGCTGCTGCGCGAGGAGGGCTTCGTCAAGGAATCGGTCGATCTGGATCCGGACGCGGTGCTGGACTATCTCCTCCCGATCATCGAACCGGCCGGGGCGGAGGAGTTCACCTTCACCCGGAGCTGGATGCGGAACCAGGCGGCGCGGATCGCCGATCTCCGCTCCCCCGCCCATCAGCTGGGCAAGCAGCTGAATCTGCCGCCCTCCTATCTGCTGATACACCGGGTGACGCTGAGCACGATCGGGGTGCTGTGCCAGCTGGGCGCGACGGTACGGCTGCGCGACGAACTCGAGTCCTGGCTGCCGGGCTTCCTGTGGGAGGACGAGCAGGATGCCCCGGCCGCCGAGGAGCAGCCGGCGGAGGCAGGGGTACCGGCGCAGGAACCGCCGAGCCAAGAGGCTCAGGAGGGGCCGCCCCAGGAAGTGCCGGCCCAGGAGTCGCGGGACCGGGAGGCGCCGGACGAGGAGTCGCCGGCGGAGGGGAAGCCGACCGAGGAGGCGCCGCACGGGAAAACGGCTGGAAAGGCGGCGGCGAAGGGGGTGCTGGCCGAGTCATGACCCCGCGATCGCCGTGATGCGCCGCACGCACCACGGGCCGCGCCCTCCGGGCCGACGACGCCGCTCGCGGAACGCGGCCCGGCCCGAACGACCGTGGGGCCGGTCCACATGGACCGGCCCCACGGAAGGGGTGCGGGGGAGCCGGGGAATCCGGCCGGGCTGAGCGGTCGCCCGGCCGGAGGCCCCCGGCGCAGGCCGTGCGTTCAAGGCGTCGTCGGCCGGACGGGGCGCGTCGGACGGCGTCCGGGCCGCGTCCGTCACACGCTGCCGTTCCGCCCTTCGTGCGGCGGACGGCAGGTGACGGACACGGCCTAGTGCATCACGGCCATGGCCAGCGCGCGGCGGGCGCGCATCGAGACGCGCTCGGCCCTCCGCTGCATGCGGCGCGCGTTGACCAGGCGCACGGCCCAGCGCTGCGCGTCCGCTTCCCTCAGGCGCTCGTGCATATGGGCACGCGCCAGGGCTTCTGGAATGAGTTGCATTTCTCGGGTCCTGTTCTGGCGCGAATCGTTCGCACCGATGATCGTGACGTTCGGTGTCGCGGAGCCGACGGGCTCGTTCGTGGGGACGGACATTGGTGCCTGATTTCGGGGATCGTGGGTGTGGGGACGGTCGATGGTTCCGAGGCGCTTCGTGAGTTTGGGAGCCGTGACTCCCAGCCCGGCGGTCACGCTGCTACCGGGTTCTTGCGCGGACGGCCCCGGGGCCGCTTGCGGGCGACGACGACGCCCTGGACGAAGAGCTCTCCGCCCCAGACGCCCCACGGCTCGCGGCGTTCCTTGGCGCCGGCGAGGCACGCCTCGACGAGCGGGCAGGTGCGGCAGAGGGACTTGGCGTACTCGACGTCGGCGGGCGACTCGGCGAAGAAGACCTCCGGGTCGTAGGAGCGGCAGGGCACCGGAACGCCGAGGTTCTCGATGGCGTCGTCGAGCGCGGTGAGCGCGGTGAGGGGGGTCAAGGTGGGGTCCTCCGTGAGGCCGGGCGGCGGGAACGTGTCGGAAGGCGGTACGGACGGGGCGTGTGCGTCGAGTTGCACGGCGGGTGGTGTCCTCGTCTGGTCGTTCCGGCCTGTTGGGCCGGAGGGCGGCTGGTACCGGGTGTTGCTTGTCCCGAGGCTCCTTCTCGCCGTCCGTCCGAAAGGACGGACGGGCTGTTCATCCGTTCGGACAAACAAAAGGGCCGCGGATCCCGAGTGGGGTTCCGCGGCCCTGAAGGCGCCGGCCTGATGCTGGATCAGGCTGGATCTCTCCAGGGTTCAGGCCCACGGAAGGCCCACATCGTGTGGTGCTGCGTCATCTGCTCATTGGCGTCGGCTTCCACTCCGGCACCGACGGCGGCGAAGGCATAGGCCTGGGCCTGACCCTTCGCTTCTGCTGCTGCCGGTGCCTGAGCCGGTCGCTCATCACGCTTCCGCACGGGGGAGTTCGCCGGGGACAGCGGGCTGACGAAGGACAGACCGGTGCCACGGAGCGAGGAAGCCGAGGAGCAGACGAGGCCGAGCGAGCTGGCGGAGACGACCGAGCGGTCGGTCACTTTGTTGGTCTTGATGATGCTGATCACTTCAATCGCCTCCTCTCGGCGTCTCGGCGGACCGGCGCGCGGTCCTGCGTATTCGGATAAGTACAGCACAGAGCCAGGGCTTCAGAGAAGCCGCTGTTCCTGTGGTTAAGAACCTATGGTGATAACTGGCGCGGGCGCAAACTGTTTTTTCGACGAGTTTTCCTCATGCCTCCCCAGGGGCGTCCGGAAGCGCTTCCTCCCCCGTTCCACCTGCGCAAATGGCCAGGACCGCGGTTCCGAACCGGTTGAGCTTCCGCGTGCCGACGCCGGAGATCACCGCCAGTTCGCCCGCGGTCGCCGGCACCGCCTCGGCGATCGCCATCAGCGTCTTGTCCGTGAACACGCAATAGGTGGGCTGGCCGATCTCCTTCGCCCTGACCGCGCGCCAGTCGCGCAGCCGCTCGTACAGCGCCTCGTCCATGTCGGACGGGCAGTCGTCGCAGCGCATCAGTTTCATCTCGCCCGCGTCGGTGAGGGGCTTCCGGCAGACCCGGCAGCGGGCCGGGCTGCGCCGGGTACGCCTCGCGACCGGCCCGGTGTGCCGTTCGACGCCTGCGCCGACCCCGCTCGTCGCGGCGGGAGCGCCGTGGGCCGTGGTACCGGCGCGCAGCCCGGTCAGGAACCGGCTCGGGCGGCGGCCGGGGCGTCCGCCCGGCGAGCGGGAGAGGGACCACGACAGCGACAGGTGGAGGCGGGCCCGGGTAATGCCGACGTAGAGCAGTCGGCGTTCCTCCTCGATCTGCTCGTCCGTCCTGGCGTAGGCGATCGGCAGCATGCCCTCGTTCAGTCCGACCAGGAACACGGCGTCCCATTCCAGGCCCTTCGCGGAGTGCAGCGAGGCGAGGGTGACTCCCTGGATCGTGGGGGCGTGCTGGGCGGCGGCCCGTTCGTCGAGCTCCGCCACCAGGTCGGAGAGCGTCGCGCCCGGCCGGGCGCGGGCGAAGTCCTCGGCGAGCCGGACCAGCGCGGCGAGGGACTCCCAGCGGTCGCGCACCGCTCCGGAGCCCGCAGGCGGCTGCGGGGTCCAGCCCTTGGTGGAGAGCACCGCGCGCACCTGCGCGGGCAGGTCCTCCGCGTCGTCCAGCAGGGGGTCGTTGCCTCCCGCGCGGGCCGCGCCGCGCAGGGCCACGCCCGCCTCCCGCACCTCCGCCCGCTCGAAGAAGCGCTCCGCCCCGCGCAGCTGGTAGGGCACGCCCGCGTCGGCCAGCGCCTGTTCGTAGACCTCGGACTGGGAGTTGACCCGGTAGAGCACCGCGATCTCGCCGGCCGGGACGCCCGCGGCGATCAGCTCGCGGACCCTGCGGGCGGTGCCCTCCGCCTCGGCGGGCTCGTCCGCGTACTCCGTGCGGACGGGTTCCGGGCCGGGGGCGCGCTGCGAGATCAGCTCCAGCCGGTGTTGGGCGGCGCGGCCGCGGGCCTGGCCGAGCAGTCCGTTGGCCAGATGGACGACCTGGGGGGTGGAGCGGTAGTCGCGGACGAGTCTGACGACGGTCGCACCGGGGTGGCGGGTGCGGAAGTCCAGCAGGTGTTCGGGGGTGGCCCCGGTGAAGGAGTAGATCGTCTGGCTGGCGTCGCCGACGACGCACAGGCTGTCCCGGTCGCCGAGCCAGAGGTCGAGCAGGCGCTGCTGGAGCGGGCTGACGTCCTGGTACTCGTCGACCACGAAGTGCTGGTACTGGCGGCGGACGTGCTCCGCGATGTCGTGGCGGTCCTGGAGGACGGCGACGGTGAGCAGCAGCACGTCCTCGAAGTCGATCACGGAGTGATCGCGCTTCAGCTGTTCGTACATGGCGTAGATCTGGGAGATCTCGGCGGGGTCGCGCGGGGGCTCCCGATGGGCCCTGGCGGCCGCGGCCGGGTAGTCGGCGGGCACGGTCTGGGTGACCTTGGCCCATTCGATCTCGCCGGTGACGTCGCGCAGCTCGTTGCGGTCGAGCCGGACGCGGCAGCGGGCGGCCGCGTCCGCGACCAGCTGGACCTTGCGCTCGACCAGGCGCGGCAGCTCGCCGCCGACCGCCTTCGGCCAGAAGTACTGGAGCTGGCGCAGGGCGGCGGAGTGGAACGTGCGGGCCTGGACTCCGCCGGCGCCGAGCTGGCGCAGCCGGCCGCGCATCTCGCCCGCGGCCCGGTTGGTGAAGGTGACGGCGAGCACGCTCGTCGGCTGGAGTATTCCCGCGCGCACCCCGTAGGCGATGCGATGGGTGATCGCACGCGTCTTTCCCGTACCGGCGCCGGCCAGCACGCACACCGGGCCGTGCAGGGCCGTGGCGACCTCACGCTGCTCGGGGTCCAGCCCGTCGAGCACGGCGTCGGCCGACTCGGGGACCGGTGGGAAGAGGGGGGAATGCGTTGCTGCTGTCACCCCGCCATGCTGCCAGGTCGCGCGGGGCCGGCGCGGGGCTCGTCCACAGGGGCACCTCGTCCGTCGGATGAACGGTCCGTCGCATGAGTCGTATGAACCGTATGAGAGTCCGTCGCCGGGCGGGGAGTCCGTCGCTCGGGCCGTGGCGGTCCCGGTGTGACCGGTGTGAGATGTGCCCGGTCGGGGCGGTGGCGGGAATGGCGGTCGGCTCGCGTACGTTGCCCATCCGAGCGGACCGAGCTGGGCCGCGGAGACGGACGAGACAGAGGAGCGGGAAGAGATGACGGGCACTGTGACGATGTACAGCACCACGTGGTGCGGCTACTGCCGTCGGCTCAAGAGCCAGATGGACCGCGAGGGCATCGCGTACAAGGAGATCAACATCGAGCAGGACCCGGAGTCCGCGGCCTTCGTCGAGAAGGCCAACGGGGGCAACCAGACCGTCCCCACCGTCCTGGTGGTCGGCTCCACGGGCGCCGAGGCCGTGATGACGAACCCGTCCCTGGCCCAGGTCAAGCAGGCGCTCGCCGCCTGATCCGCCGCCCGTCCGGCCTCGGCACGCGTACGCGGAGACGAGTCGCCCCGACGAAACGCCCCTCTCCGGGATCCGTCCCTCGGTGAGGGGCGTTAGGGGGTGTCTGACAAACACCTGCGGCGTCGCGGGGTCCGGCACGCACTCATTTATCAGTCACCCCCTAGCGCGACCGCACGGCGTGCTCGGGCGACGCCCGCCCGGCACGTCCGGTCGGCGCCGCTCGGCATGCTCGGACGACGCCCGTCGGCGTGCTCAGCCGACGCCGCCCGGCTTGGGCAGCGGCTTCCCGTACCAGATCTCGATCAGGCGGGACGCGATCGAGATGCCGTACGGGGGCAGGATCTCGCCCGACTCGAAGGCCTCGGTCAGCTCCTCGCGGGAGAACCAGCGGGCCTCCTCGATCTCCTCGCCGTCGACGTCGATCTCGGAGGAGGTCGCCCGGGCCATGAAGCCGAGCATCAGGCTGGACGGGAACGGCCAGGGCTGGCTGGCCACGTACTCGACCTCGCCGACGACGATACCCGCCTCCTCGTAGACCTCCCGGGCCACGGACTGCTCGATCGACTCCCCCGGTTCGACGAAGCCGGCGAGCGTCGAGAAGCGGCCCTCCGGCCAGTGCACCTGACGGCCCAGCAGGGCGCGGTCCTGGTCGTCCGTCACCAGCATGATGACCGCGGGGTCGGTGCGCGGGTAGTGCTCGGCGCCGCAGACCGGGCAGCGGCGGATGTGACCGGCCGCCGCGACGACCGTGCGCTCGCCGCAGCGCGAGCAGAAGCGGTGCAGGCGCTGCCAGTTCTCCAGGGCCACCGCGTGCACCATCAGTCCGGCGTCGCGGGGGCCGAGCAGCGTCCCGGCCTCGCGCAGTCCGGCCGGGCGGGCCGGCTGGTCCATGCGGCCGGGCAGCGAGTCCTTCTGGAGCGCGAAGTAGCTGACCCCGTCCGCGTCGGTGCCCAGGAAGTAGCGGTGGGTCTCGGTGACCGGGGCCTCGAAGGCCGGCGTCATGACGATCTCGGTGCCGCCGTCGGCGGTGTCGTCGATCAGCACCTGCCCGCCGGAGACGACGAACACACGCGTGGTCGGGTGGCTCCACGCGGCGGCCAGCCACGCCTCGTCGAGACGGTGGTGCGCCGCGCGGTCGATGCCGCTGGGCGCCGTCAGACCGATGGGACGGTCCATGGCGGCGTTGTCGAAGGTGCTCACAGGTGCTTCCTACTCCCCCGGGACGGTTCGGGTGTTCACGGGACTCAGCGGAGTGCGGCGGCCAGTTCGCCCCACAGGTGGGCGCTCGTCTCCACGCCCTTGAACAGCAGGTCCAGTTCGACCTTCTCGTTGGGGGCGTGCCAGCCGTCGGAGGGTACGGAGATGCCCAGGAAGAGGACGGGGGCGCCGAGCACGTCCTGGAGATCGGCGGCGGGCCCCGAACCGCCTTCGCGGGTGAAGAGGATCTTCCGGCCGAAGGCCCGTCCCATGGCGCGGGAGACCGCCTGGAGGGCCGGGTGGTCCAGCGGGGTGAGGCAGGGACGGGTGGCCGGGGAGAAGCTGATCCGGTGCCGGATGCCGGCCGGGATCCGGGCCTGGGCCCAGGCGCGGACCATCTGCTGGACGTGGGCCGGGTCCTGGCCCGCGACCAGCCGGAAGCTGATCTTCACCAGGGCGGAGGACGGGATGATCGTCTTGCTTCCGGCGCCCTGGTAGCCGCCGCCGATGCCGTTGACCTCGGCGGTGGGACGGGCCCAGACGCGCTCCAGCGTGGAGTAGCCGGCCTCGCCGGACGCCGCGCGGGACTTGGCGGTCCGCAGCCAGGCGTCCTCGTCGAAGGGCAGTTCGGCGAAGAGGGCCCGCTCGGTGTCGGTGAGCTCCGTCACGCCGTCGTAGAAGCCGGGGACCGCGACCCGGCCGTCCGCGTCGTGCAGGGCGGCGACGAGCCGGGCGACGGCGGTCGCGGGGTTGGGGACGGCGCCGCCGAACGAACCGGAGTGGATGTCCTGCTCGGGGCCGTGGAGCTCGATCTCGCACTCGGCGAGGCCGCGCATGCCCGTGCAGACCGTGGGCGTGTTCTCGTCCCACATGCCGGTGTCGGAGACGATCACGGCGTCGGCGGCGAGCCGGTCGGCGCGTTCCTCGACGAGGGCGCGGAAGTGCGGCGAGCCGGACTCCTCCTCGCCCTCGATCAGCAGCTTGAGGTTGACGGCGGGGGTGGTGCGGCCGGTGGCGGCGAGGTGGGCGCGGACGCCGAGGGTGTGGAAGAACACCTGCCCCTTGTCGTCGGCGGCGCCCCGCCCGTACACGCGGCCGTCGCGGATCACCGGCTCGAACGGGTCGGTGTCCCAGCCGTCCTCGCGGGCGGCGGGCTGCACATCGTGGTGCCCGTAGACGAGGACGGTGGGGGCGTCCGGGTCGCCGGACGGCCATTCGGCGTAGACCGCGGGTGCGCCCGGGGTGTCCCAGATCTCGGTGACCGGGAAACCGGTCTCCGTCAGCTTGGCGGACAGCCACTCGGCGCTGCGCCGCACGTCACCGGCGTGCTCCGGCTGGGCGGAGACGGACGGGATGCGCAGCCAGTCGACGAGGTCGTCGAGGAAGGCCGCGCGGTGCTGCTCGGTGTACGTGTGGACGGCGCTGTCCGGGGTGTCGCTCATGCCTTTGAGCCTATCGGCCGCCGGTGGGTGGCTCGTCCAGCAGGATCCGCTCCAGCTCCGCCCGGCCCGGGAGCCGGGCGGGGCGGACGGTCTCGCCGGTGCGCACGTACAGGAACGTGGCGGTGACGGCGGTGAGGGGCAGGCCGTGCAGCTCGGCCCAGGCCAGGCGGTAGACGGCGAGCTGGAGGGGGTCGGCGGTGCGGGTGCGGGCGGTCTTCCAGTCGACGATCTCGTACGTGTCCTCCCCGGTGCGGTAGACGGCGTCGATCCGGCCCCTGATGACCCGGCCCGCGAGGGTGATCTGGAACGGGGTCTCCACCTTGTGGGGGGTGCGGCGGGCGTACGGGGTGCGCTCGAACGCCTCCTTGAGCGCGGCGAGGTCCCGCTCGTCGGCGATCTCGGCGTCGCTCTCCTCGCCGCCGGGCAGCTCGTCGGGGCCGAGCATGGGCAGCGGGAGTTCCTCGAAGCGGGACTCCACCCAGGCGTGGAAGCGGGTGCCCCGGCGGGCCGCCGGCTGCGGCGGCCGGGGCATGGGACGGGCCAGCTCGCGGGCGAAGCCGTCCGGATCGTCCGCCAGCTTCAGCAGCTGGGTCGCGGAGAGCACGGGGGGTACGAGGACGTCGCGCACGGCGGCGCGCGCGCGGCGCAGTTCGCCGGCGAGGGCGTCGAGGTCGCGGTCCCAGGAGGCGAGCACCCGGGCCTCCTCGGGGGTCGGGCGCGTCTCCCCGGCGGGGGGCGGTACGGGGACGGGGACGCCCGGGGCGGGCGCCCCGGGCGGTGGCTCCGGCGGGGCGGAGGGGCCCGGGGCGGGAGTCACCGGCGGGGGGTCGGCCGGGGCCGCCGGGGCGGGGATGCCCGGGAGTTCCGGCGGGGTGGAGGGGCGTTCCGTCGGCAGGGCGTCCCAGTCGTCGAGCGCGCCGGGGTACGCCTCGTCGTCGAATGCGCCGGGGTACGCCTCGTCGTCGGTCGCGCCGGGGTACGTCTCGTCGTCGGTCGCGCCGGGGTACGTCTCGTCGGGGTACTCGGCGTCGGGCCAGGCGCCATCGGGGTACTCGGCGTCGGGCCGGGCCTCGTCGGCGTATGCCCCGTCGCGGGCGTACGCGCCGTCGGCGTATGCCCCGTCGGCGGGGCGCGTGTCCCCGGGGGGCCGCCCGGGGGCGGAGGGGACGTCGTACGGATCGTCCGGGGCCTCCGGGGCGCTCCGGCGCCGGTCGCCGTCGTACGGGCGCGGCACGGCGGCGCGCGTCCCGTGCGCGTCCGGCTCCCCGGTCCCGGTCGCGCCCAGGGCGTCCAGATGGGCCAGCACCGTCTTCGCGGCGGCCCTGCGGCGGGCCAGGGCGGTGTCGTCGAGGGGCAGCGGCCACGTCCGGTCGGCCTGCCGCTCCTCCAGCGCCGGGTTCTCCTCGTCCTCGGCCGGTTCGTCGGCCCAGACCTCGATCTCGCCGTGTCCGGCCGCGCAGTGCTCGTACAGGGCGTGCAGGAAGGCGGACGGGCCGCGCGGCTTCTTCTGGGCCGGCCCCCACCAGTGGCCGGAACCGAGCAGCAGGGACCGGGGCCGGGTGAAGGTCACGTATCCCAGGCGGAGCTCCTCGGTGTGCTGGTGCTCCTTCATCGCCTCCTTGAAGCCCTTGAGCCCCTTGGCGTCCGGGGTGTGGAGCGCGGGGAGCGTGGCCGCGTCCCCGCGCAGGGCGTGCGGGAGGACCTGGGGCTGGGAGGTCCAGGCGTCGCGGGACTGGCCGCTGGGGAACTGTCCGGCGACCAGGCCGGGCACCGCGACGATGTCCCACTCCAGGCCCTTGGACTTGTGCGCGGTGAGGACCTTGACGGTGTTCTCGCCGCCGGGCAGGGCGTTGTCCAGGCCCTTCTCGTACTGCGCGGCGGTGCGCAGGAAGCCCAGGAAGGCGAGAAGGGTGGCCTCGCTCTCGACGGCGGCGAAGCGGGCCGCCACGTCGAGGAAGTTGGCCAGGGTCTCGCGGCGGCGGGCGGCCAGCGCGTGCGGCGAGGCGGAGAGCTCGACCTCCAGGCCGGTGGTGGCGAGGACCCGGTGCAGCACGTCCATGAGGGGGTCGGCCAGGGAGCGGCGCAGCTCGCGGAGCTCGGCGGCCAGCCGGGCGAAGCGGACGCGGGCCTCGGCGGAGAACGGCAGCCCGTCGTCCGCCTCCCCGCCCGATTCGAGGAAGGTGTCCAGCGCGTCGGCGAGCGAGATCACCTCGGCCGGGTCGGTGCCCTCGACGGCCTCGGCGAGGCGTCGGTCGGGGTCGGGGGCGTCCTCGCCGTCGAGCCCCGCGCGGTGTACGAGAAGACGGGCCCGGCGGCCGAGGAGGGCCAGGTCACGGGGGCCGATCCGCCAGCGGGGGCCGGTGAGGAGCCGGACCAGGGAGGCGTTGGCCCCCGGGTCCTGGAGCACCTCGCAGACCGCGACGAGATCGGCCACCTCCGGCAGGTGCAGCAGCCCGGACAGGCCGACGACCTCGACGGGGACGTCGCGGTCCACCAGCGCGGCCTGGATCTCCGGGAAGTCCCCGGCGGTGCGGCAGAGGACGGCGATCTCGCCGGGGTGCGTCCCGGTCCGTACGAGGTGGGCGATGGAGTCCGCGATCCAGTCGATCTCCTCGGCGTGGGTGCGCAGCAGGGCGCAGCGCACAGTGCCGTCGCGCTCGGCGCCGGGGGCGGGGCGCAGGGCCTCGACGCCCTCGTGCATGGCGCGCAGGGGGGCGGCGAGGCCGTTGGCGAGGTGGAGGAGGCGGCCGCCGCTGCGGCGGTTCTCGCTGAGGGAGTAGCGGGTGGCGGGGGTGCCGTCGGCGTGCGGGAAGTGGCGCGGGAAGTCGTCGAGGTTGGCGACGGAGGCGCCGCGCCAGCCGTAGATCGCCTGGCAGGGGTCGCCTACGGCGGTGACCGCGTGGCCGGTCGGCGCGGGGTCCGCCGGCCGCACCCGGCCGCCCCCTTCCCTCTCCACGGTCCTGGCCCCGGGACCGTTCCCAGGGCCGTTCCCGTATGCGGTCCGGTCCCCGGGACCGTCCCCCGCCGCTTCCTCCGCTTCGGCCGCTCCGGCCGCTTTCTCCGCTTCGGCCGCTCCGGCCGCTTTCTCCCCTTCGGCCGATCCGGTTGTTTCCGCCGCTCCCGCCGGGCCTCGGCCGAAGAGGGCGGAGAGCAGGAGGCGCTGGGCGACCGAGGTGTCCTGGTACTCGTCCAGCAGCACGACCCGGAACTCGTCGCGCAGGATCGCGCCGACCTCGGGGCGGGTCAGCGCCAGTTCGGCGGAGAGCGCGATCTGGTCGCCGAAGTCGAGGAGGTCGCGGCTCCGCTTGGCCGCGCGGTAACGCCGGGTCAGGTCCAGCAGCTCGCGGCGGGCCCGCGCGGTCTCGGGGATCTTGCGCAGCTCGGCGTTGCTGAGCCGGGCCGTTTCGAGCGTGTCGAGCAGCCCGGTGTCGTACGCGGTGAGCGCCTCGGGGCGTACGAGGTGCTCGGCCAGCTCGCCGTCGAGGGCCAGCAGATCGCTGACCAGCGTGGCGAACGACCTGGTCAGGGCCGGGTACGGGCCGGGGGCCTCGCGCAGCACGCGGGCGGCGAGCTGGTAGCGGGTGGCGTCGGCGAGGAGGCGGGTGGTGGGTTCCAGGCCGATGCGCAGCCCGTGCTCGGTGAGGAGCCGGCCGGCGAACGCGTGGTACGTGGAGATGCTCGGCTCGCCGGGCGGGTCGTCCGGGTCGATGACGTCGGGATCGGTGACCCCGGCGGCGACGAGGGCCTTGCGGACGCGTTCGGCGAGCTCGCCCGCCGCCTTGTTGGTGAAGGTGAGGCCGAGGACCTGCTCGGGGGCGACCTGTCCGGTGCCCACCAGCCACACCACCCGCGCGGCCATCACCGTGGTCTTGCCCGAGCCGGCGCCGGCGACGATCACCTGCGGGGCGGGCGGCGCGGTGATGCAGGCCGTCTGCTCCGGGGTGAACGGGATCCCGAGGAGTTCCTTGAGCTGTTCGGGATCGGTGATACGCGGGGACACCCGATCGAGGCTAACCGCCCGCGCCGACAACGGGCGCCGTCGGCGGCCCCGGGCTCGCTCCGCCCCGCGGTTCGCGTTCGCCTCGGGCGGGCTCGCCGCGCCGCGCGGGTCCGTTCCGCCTCACGGGCTCACTCCACGATGTGCCGGCCCTCGGGCCGCGCGCTGCACGAGGCGCGGAAGGCGCAGTTCGTGCAGTGCTGGCCCGTCGTGGGGGTGAAGCGTTCGTCCAGGACCCGTCCGGCGGCCGTGGCCAGCAGCTCGGACACCCACTCCCCGGAGAGCGGCTCCTGGGCCTGCACCTTGGGCAGGGCGTCGCCGCCCTCCTTCTTCGGGGCGGGCTGGCGCAGCTGTACGAGTTCCGCGCCGCCCGGCTCGGGGCGGCGGCCGTCGAAGACCTCGTCGACGGCTCCCTCCCGCACGGCCAGCTGGTACACGGCGAGCTGGGGGTGGCGCGCGACCTCGTCCCTGGTGGGCGACTGCTTGCCGGTCTTGAAGTCGACGACGTACGCCCGGCCCTCGGCGTCCCGCTCGACCCGGTCCATGGAGCCCCGGATGCGTACCCGGTACTCCCCCGCCTCCAGCGTCACGTCGAAGTCGTGCTCGCTCGCGGCGTGGGTGCGTCCGGCGCGGTCCATGACGTGCCAGCGCAGGAAGCGTTCGAGGGCGATCCGGGCCTGTTCCTTCTCCTGCCGGGACTTCCAGGGGGCGTCGAAGGCGAGGCCGTCCCAGACCGAGTCCAGCCGTTCCATCAGGACGGCCAGGTCGGCGGGGGTGCGTCCGGAGGCGACCTCGTCGGCGAGTACGTGGATGACGTTGCCGAACCCCTGGGCGGCGGTGGCCGGGGCGTCCGCCTTGACCTCGCGGCCGAGGAACCACTGGAGCGCGCAGGTGTGGGCGAGCTGGTCCAGGGCGCTGCCGGAGAGGGCGACGGGCCGGTCCCGGTCGCGGAGCGGGACGGCGGAACGGGTCGGCTCGTCCAGCCCCCACCAGCGGTGCGGGTGGGCGGCGGGGACGAGCGGCCGGCCCTCGTCGTCGGTGAGCGCGGCGAGGCGGGCGAGACGGCGGGCGGCCTCCTCGCGCAGGACGTCGGAGGCGTCCGGGTCGACGGTGGTGGCGCGGAGTTCGGCGACGAGCGCGGCGACGGAGAGCGGGCGGCGCGGGCGGCCGGCGATGTCGCGCGGTTCCTCTCCGAGCTCCGTGAGGAAGCGGGACGGCTGGTCGCCGTCGTCGGCGGGCGCCCTGACGGCGGTGACGACGAGACGTTCGCGGGCGCGGGTGGCGGCCACGTAGAACAGTCGGCGTTCCTCGGCGAGCAGGGCGCCGGGGGTGAGCGGTTCGGCGAGGCCGTCGCGGCCGATGCGGTCGGCTTCGAGCAGGGAGCCGCGGCGGCGCAGGTCCGGCCAGAGGCCCTCCTGGACGCCTGCGACGACGACCAGGCGCCACTCCAGCCCCTTGGACCGGTGCGCGGTCATCAGCCGTACGGCGTCGGGGCGCAGCGCGCGCCGGGAGAGGGTGTCCGCGGCGATGTCCTGGGCGTCGACCTCCTCCAGGAAGTTGAGCGCGCCCCGCCCGCCGGTGCGTTCCTCGGCGCGGGCCGCGGTGTCGAAGAGCGCGCAGACTGCGTCGAGGTCGCGGTCGGCGTTGCGGCCGCCGGGGCCGCCGCGCAGCGCGGCGCGTTCCAGCCGCGTGGGCCACGGGGTGCCCGCCCACAGCTCCCACAGCGCCTCCTCCGCCGTGCCGCCGCCTTCGAGCAGCTCGCGCGCCTTGCGCAGGAGCGCGCCGAGGCGCTGGGCGCCGCGGGCGTACGCCGGGTCGTGCGTGACCAGCCGTTCCGGCTCCGCGAGCGCCCGGGCCAGCAGCTCGCCGGAGGGCGGTGGTACGCGGTTCCCGGCGGCGCGCTCCTCGTCGCGCAGGGCCCGGCCGAGGCGGCGCAGGTCGGCCGCGTCCATGGAGCCGAGGGGGGAGGTGAGGAGGGCCAGGGCGGTCTCGGTGTCCAGCCAGGGAGGCTCGGTGGCAGGGGTCTCGGACCCGGCGGCAGGGGTCTCGGACCCGGCGGCAGGGGTCTCGGACCCGGCGGCTTCGGCGGCGGGGGCCGTGGGTTCAGAGGCAGCCGTGGGCCCGGAGGCAGGGGCCTCGGGTCCGGCCGCGCCATCGGCCTCGTCGGTCCCGGCCGCGCTGTCGGACGCGTCGGCCTCGGCCGCGCCGTCGGCCTCGCCGATCCCGGGAGCGCCCTCGGCCTCGGCGGCCCCGGAAGCGCCCGCGTATGCGTCGGCGCCCGTCGCGCCCGTCGCGCCCGGCGCGCCCGTCACATCTGGTGCCACCGGCGCGCCCGGCGCACTCCGGCGCAGGGCCGCCGTGGCGACGGCGCGCAGGGCGGTCAGCAGCGGGGCCACGGCGGGCTCATGGCGCAGCGGGAGGTCGTCGCCGTCGACCTCCAGCGGGACGCCGGCCGAGGTCAGGGCGCGGCGGAGCGGGGGGATCATGCGGCCCCCGGCCCGTACCAGCACCGCCATCTCGTGCCAGGGGACGCCGTCCTCCAGATGGGCCCGGCGCAGCAGGTCCGCGATGTTCTCCAGCTCGGCGGAGGCGGTGGGGTACGTGTACGCCTCCACGCCGCCGCCCTCGCGGACCGCGGTGAGGTCCCGGTGGGCGCGGGCCTGGGCCGAGGGCAGCCGGGGCAGCGGCATCCGGCGGGTCAGCAGCCGGGTGGCGGCCAGCAGCTCTTCGCCGGAACGGCGCGAGGTGGTGAGGACGGCGACCGGGGCCGGGGTGCCGTCCGCCCGGCGGAAGGTGTCCGGGAAGTCGAGGATGCCGTTCACGTCGGCGCCCCGGAACGCGTAGATCGACTGGTCGGGGTCGCCGAAGGCGATCAGGTCCCGGCCGTGCGCGGCGCCCGACGCGCTCCCCCGGGTGGGCGCGGCGCCGGGCGCGCTCCCCCGGGCGCCGCCGTGCGCGCCGTGCGCGCCGTGCGCGCGGGAGCCGCCCCCGGCGCCCGGGCCGCTCCTCCGGTCGCCGGCCAGCGCGTGCAGCAGCCGCACCTGCGACGGGTCGGTGTCCTGGTACTCGTCGACGTACACCGCGTCGTACCGGTCCGCCAGCTCCGCCGACACCTCGGGGCGCTCCGCGAGCAGCACGGCCCGGTGGACCAGTTCCGCGTAGTCCAGCACCCCCTGGGCGTCCAGCACATCCAGGTACTCGGCCAGGAACCGGGCCGCCGCCCCCCAGTCGGGCCGCCCGGTGCGGCGGGCGAAGTGGGCCAGCGCGTCCGGACCCAGGCCCAGCTCGCGGCTGCGGGCGAGCACCGCCCGCACCTCGTCCGCGAAGCCGCGGGTGGTCAGGCAGGCCCGCAGTTCGTCGGGCCAGCGGATGTGCGGGAAGCCGTCCCGCTCCAGTTCCAGCTGGCCGGCGAGCAGCTCGCGGACGGTGACGTCCTGCTCCGGGCCGGACAGCAGCCGCATCGGTTCGGCGAAGAGGTCGGCGTCCTGGTGGGCGCGGACCAGCGCGTAGCAAAAGGAGTGGAAGGTGGTGGCCTGCGGGCTGCGGGTCGCCCCCATCCGGACGGCCATCCGGTCGCGGAGCTCCACGGCGGCCTTGCGGCTGAAGGTGAGGACCAGCACGCGGGCCGGGTCGCCGCCGCGCGCCACGCGGGCGGCGACCGCCTCGACCAGCGTGGTCGTCTTGCCCGTGCCGGGGCCGGCGAGCACCAGGAGCGGGCCTCCGGGGTGGTCAACCACGGCACGCTGTGCCGCGTCCAGGAGAGGGGGATCCACGGAGCCCGGCGGGGTGCGCACCAGTCGGAACGCGCCCGGGGTCCGCTGCCGTGCCGGACGGTGCGGACTGTGTCGGGTGGTGGAGGAGCTCACGTGGATCGCCGGTCCTGGTGGGTGTACGGGTCGGTGTGCTGGTGAGGGCTGGTGGGGTACGGGTGACGGGGGTGCGGCGCATGCCGGGAACTGACGACGCTACGCCAGTGGGGGCATGGGGCGGAGCGGGTCGGCCGCGTGCCTCGTCACGTTCCGGGCCCCGGGCAGGGGCGCGCGCCGTGCCGGGCAGGGCGCTCCGCACCGCCCTACGCGCTGCTCCGCGCCGTGTGCGCCGTGCCGGGCGGCGTCGCCCGCCCGCGCCGTCGTACGCCCCGTTCACCGGCCGACCGTGTCGTAGCTCACGCGCGCGGTCGTGCGCCCCGTCGCGTTCGGTGTTCCGGGGGTTCCAGGGGGATTTCCGGGCCGCGGCGCGCATCCCGCGCAGGTCGTCCGGCGGGTCGTACGGGCCCGCCGCCGCCCGTTGTGCCCCCGAATGGCCCAAGCTGTCAGATGTGAGCACCTCCGTTCCCGTCCTCGCCCGCGTCGGCGCCGCCGATGGCGCCGTCCCACCGTGCCCGCCGCATGTCGAGCCGCGGCAGATGGCCCTCCGCGCCGCGCGACGCCTCGCGCAGCGGGGTGTTCTCCTCGCGGTAGTGGTCCAGTGCCCGCAGTTCGTGGCCGGGCAGCAGGGTCCCGTCGGCGCGCACCACGCGCCACCAGGGCACCGCGCCGCCGTAGAGCGCCATGACCCGGCCGACCTGGCGCGGGCCGCCGTCGCCCAGCCACTCCGCGATGTCCCCGTACGTCATGACACGGCCGGGCGGAATCAGCTCGGCGACGTCGAGCACCCGCTCCGCGTACTCGGGGAGCGCGTCGGCCGCCGGGAACGCCTCGGCCTCGTGTTCCCGGAGCCCGTCGTGCTCCGGAAGCGCGTCGTGCTCCAGAAGCGCGTCGTGGTCGGGGAACGCGTCGGTCCTGCGCTCCGGGAGCGCGTCGGCCGCCGGGGCGCCGCCCGCCCCGCCGGCGTCCGCCCCGCCGCCGCGCGGTCCGTCCGCGCCCCTCTGCTCGGCGCCCGTTCCGTCGGCGCCCATCCGGTGCTGGCTCATCCTGGCCATCCTGCCGTACGCCACCGACAGCCCGGTCCGGCCCGTGTGCGCCCGCTCACAGGGCGTGCGCGCGGAGGCAAAGGAGCGTATGTTGCGCTTCGCGTGTCCGCGCGGTACACCCTGATGCCCTTCTCCGTCGCCGGGCCGTGCCACCATCGTGCAGGCGGTGACCGGTGATACGAGAACACGAAGAACACTCAGAGGCGACTAAGGAGCAGGGCGTGCAGCCACCGAAGGCGGCGGACGCCCCTGACGCCGAACCGCACCCGGAGTCGCCGAGCGGACCCGCCGAACCGCGGCGGGCGGCGCCGGGCGGCTCCGCCGGCGCCGAGCCGCCCGGACACCCGTCCGGCTCCACGCTCTCCACCGTCGCGGCGGAGCAGGCCGAGCGCGTCTCGGGCGACGAGCCGCTGCTGCCCGCCCGGGTGCACCGCCCCTCCGACCTCATGCGGCTGCTCATCGGCGTGCTGGCGATCGCGATCCTGTTCGCGATCGCCGCGTTCGCCCACGGCACCACCGCCGGTCTCGAACAGGACATCCACAAGGGCACCGGCCAGGCGCCGGACGTGCTGATCAAGCTCGCCGGTCTGGTCTCCAGCATCGCCGTGCTGCTGGTCCCGGTCGTCTTCGCCATCGAGCGGCTGATCAAACGCGACGGCCTGCGGATCGCGGACGGGGTGCTCGCCGCGGTACTGGCGCACGGGGTCACGCTCGCCGCCGACCTCTGGGTGGCCAAGTCGGCCCCCGGCACCATCAAGGACGCGCTGACCCAGCCTCAGCCCGGGGACGCGCTCACCGATCCGGTGCACGGCTATCTCGCCCCGGTGATCGCCTATATGACGGCGGTCGGCATGGCGAGACGGCCGCGCTGGCGGGTCGTGCTGTGGGTGGTGCTGCTGCTCGACGCGTTCGCCATGCTGGTGGGCGGCTTCACCACCCCGTTCTCGATCGTCCTCACGGTGCTGATCGGCTGGAGCGTGGCGTACGGCACGCTCTACGCGGTCGGCTCGCCCAACGTACGGCCGACCGGTCAGCACCTGATGGCCGGTCTGCGCCGGGTCGGCTTCCACCCCGTCACCGCGATGCGCGCCGAGGACGCGCCCGACTCCGGCGACCAGAGCGACCGGGGACGCCGCTATCTGGTCACCCTTGAGGACGGGCCGCCGCTCGACGTGACGGTCGTCGACCGCGAGCAGCAGGCCCAGGGCTTCTACTACCGGGTGTGGCGCAGGCTGACCCTGCGCGGCATCACCCAGCGCCGTTCGATCCAGTCGCTGCGTCAGGCACTGGAGCAGGAGGCGCTGCTCGCGTACGCGGCGATCGCCGCCGGGGCCAACGCGCCCAAGCTGATCGCGACCTCCGAGCTCGGGCCCGACGCCGTGATGCTGGTCTACGAGCACATCGGCGGCCGTTCCCTGGACGCGCTGGCGGACACGGAGATCACCGACGAGCTGCTGCACGGCGCCTGGCGGCAGGTGAAGGCGCTTCAGTCGCGGCGCATCGCGCACCGCAGGCTCACGGGCGACGCCATCCTGGTGGATCGTTCCGGCACGGTGTTCGTCACCGATCTGCGCGGCGGCGAGATCGCGGCGGGCGATCTGGTGCTGCGGATGGACGTGGCCCAGCTGCTGACCACCACGGGGCTGCGGGTGGGTGCCGAGCGTGCCGTCGCCGGTGCGCTGGCGGTGCTGGGACCGGACGCGGTGGCGGACTGTCTGCCGCTGCTCCAGCCGATCGCGCTGAGCCGCTCCACCCGGGCCACCCTGCGACGGCTCGGCCGGGAACGGGCGCAGCGCGAGCGCGAGGCGGTGCTCGCGGCCTCGGACGCGGCCCGGCACGCCCGGGCTCCGGAGCCCGGGGCGGCCGAGGCGGACGCCGCCGACGCGACCGCCGACCGCAAGGCCGCCCGCAAGTCGCTGCGCGTGCAGAAGCAGGCCGAGAAGCGGGCCGTGGACGAGGCGCTGGAGGAGGCGCGCGAGGAGGACCTGCTCTCCCAGATGCGGCAGCAGGTGCTGCGCATCCGGCCGCAGGCGCCGGTCGAGCCGGTCCGGCTGGAGCGCATCAAGGCCCGCACCCTGGTCAGCTGCATCGCCGGCGCGATCGCCGCGTACTTCCTCATCTCCCAGGTGACCCAGGCCGATTTCGGCGCGGTCGTCGAGCAGGCGGAGTGGGGCTGGGTGGCGGCCGCGGTCGGCTTCTCGGCGCTCAGCTACGTCGCGGCGGCCATGAGCCTGCTGGGCTTCGTTCCGGAGCGGGTGGCGTTCGGGAGGGCCGTGCTGGCGCAGGTCGCCGGGTCCTTCGTGAAGATCGTCGCCCCGGCGGCGGTCGGCGGCGTGGCGCTGAACACCCGCTTCCTGCAACGGGCCGGGGTGCGTCCGGGGCTCGCCGTGGCGAGCGTCGGAGCCTCGCAGCTGTTCGGCCTCGGCTGTCACATCCTGCTGCTCGCGGCGTTCGGGTATCTGACCGGGACGGAGAAGACGCCGTCCTCGCTCACCCCGTCCAGGACCGTGATCGCCGGGCTGCTGACGGTCGCCGTGCTGGTGCTGGTGGTGACGGCGGTCCCGTTCCTGCGGAAGTTCGTCGTGACGCGGGTGCGGTCGCTGTTCGCCGGGGTCGTTCCGCGCATGCTGGACGTGGTGCAGCGGCCGCAGAAGCTGCTCACCGGGATCGGCGGGATGCTGCTGCTGACCGGTACGTTCGTGATGTGCCTGGACGCGTCGATCCGGGCGTTCAGCGGCCCGGACGTGCCGACGCTGAGTTACGCGAGCATCGCGGTGGTCTTCCTGGCCGGCAACGCGCTGGGGTCGGCGGCGCCCACCCCGGGCGGCATGGGCGCGGTCGAGGGGGCGCTGACGCTGGGGCTGATCGCGGTCGGACTGCCGAAGGAGGTCGCGGCGCCGGCGGTGCTGCTGTACCGGCTGCTGACGCTGTGGCTGCCGGTGCTCCCGGGCTGGCTCTGCTTCAACCATCTGACCCGTAAGGGAGCGCTCTGACGGCTCCGCGCGGGGGCGCCCGCCCCGGCGCGGAGCGGGGACGGACGCCCCGGCGCGAGCCGGAACGGGCGGCGCGCAGGGGTCGCCGGCCGGAGCGGGCGCGCCGAAGCAGGACGTGCGCGGCGAAGCAGGACGCGCGCTGGGCGGCCGAGGCGCGCGGGGGCGGGGGCCGAGGCGCGCCCGGGGCGGCCGGACACCATCGGTGGAATCCGCCACCCGCATGGACCGGTGCCCCGTGCACGGGTTCCGCCCGCGCCACACCATGGGCGCATGAGGACCTCCCCCGCCCTGCGTGCCGCCGCTCTCGCCGCCACCGCCACCGTGCTCCTGCCCCTCGCCGCCTGCTCCGGCGGCGGCGACACCGCCCGGGACCGGACCCGGAACGGTTCCCCGCTCGCGGCGAACGCCGCCGAGGCCGGCAGCGACCCGGGCGGCCTCGGATCCCAGAAGCTGACGTGGAAGCCCTGCCCGGCCCCGTCCCAGGCGCAGGGCGGCGGGAAGGCCCCGACCCCGCTGCCCGGCGGCACCCCCTGGGAATGCGCCACCATGAAGGTGCCGCTCGACTACGCGAGGCCCGGCGGCGAGACGATCGAGCTGGCGCTCATCCGGGCCAGGGCCAAGGACCGGTCCCGGCGGATCGGGTCGCTGGTGTTCAACTTCGGCGGCCCCGGCTCCTCGGGCGTCGCCACCCTGCCCGCCTTCGGCACCGCGTACGACAAGCTGCGCACCCGCTACGACCTGGTCAGCTTCGACCCGCGCGGGGTCGGCCGCAGCGAGGGCGTGAAGTGCCTGACCGACCGGCAGCTCGACGCGCACTACGAGGCCGACGGCACTCCGGACACCCGCGCCGAGGTGAACGACCTCATCAGGGACACCAAGTCGTTCGCCGCGGCCTGCCACAAGAACTCCGGCCGGGAACTCCCCCACCTCGGCACCACCGACGCCGCCCGCGACATGGACCTGCTGCGCCAGGTGCTCGGCGACGAGAAGCTCCACTACTTCGGCATCTCCTACGGCACCGAACTCGGCGGCGTCTACGCCCACCTGTTCCCGAAGAACGTCGGCCGGGCGGTGCTGGACGGGGTGGTCGACCCGACCCTGGACTCCGAGCAGGCGTCGATCGGCCAGGCCAAGGGGTTCCAGCTGGCGCTGGACAACTTCACCAAGGACTGCGCGGCCCGCGGGGACGCCTGCAAGCTCCCCGGTTCCACCGGCAAGGAGGTGGAGCAGGGCATCGCCGGTCTGCTCCACCGACTGGAGAAGCAGCCCATCACCGGACTCGGCTCCCGCCGGCTCACCCAGACCCTCGCCACCACCGGCATCGCGGCGGCCCTCTACTCCAAGTCGACCTGGCCCCTGCTGGAGCAGGGGGTCGACGAGGCCGACGGCGGCAACGGCGGGCTGCTCCTCGCCCTCGCGGACTCGCTCAACGGCCGCTCCCAGGACGGTCGTTACGACAACTCGATGGCCGCGAACACCGCCATCAGCTGCGCCGACTCCAGGCAGCGGTTCACCGCGAACCAGGTCGAGGCGAAGCTCCCGGCGTTCCGGGCCGCCTCCCCGGTCTTCGGCGACTACCTGGGCTGGGGCCTGATGACCTGCACCGGCTGGCCGGTGGCGGGCGCCTGGGAGACCCCGGACGTCAGCGCCCCGGGCGCGCCGCCCATCCTCGTGATCGGCAACACCGGCGACCCGGCCACCCCGTACGCGGGGGCGAAGGCGATGGCCGATGAGCTGGGCAAGGGCGTCGGCGTGCGGCTGACGTACAAGGGCCAGGGGCACGGCGCGTACAACAGCGGCGACGCCTGTGTGCAGAGGACCGTCGGGGACTACCTGTTGAACGGCAAGGTGCCGGCGGCCGGGACCGTCTGCACCTAGGGGGTATTTCGGCTCCCTGGCCGTCCCATACCCATACCCGTACCCGCGCCCCCACCCGCGCCCGCGCTCCCGGCTCCGGCTCTGCGAAAAATCCCCGGCCCGGCCGCGCCCGGCCCTTACCATGGGCGCTTCGCCAGATCGATACATCGGCACATCGGTACGTGTCATCGGCACATCGGTACGTGTATCGGGGAGATCGGGGAGGACGTACACGTGGTCGGACACGCACGCACCGGAGCACTGGCCGGGACGGCGCTGCTGCTGACAGGGCTGCTCGCGGGCTGCGGCGACGGCGTCGACGGCAAACCGGTCGACCGGGCGGACCGCGCCCCGGCGTCCGCGCCCGCGCACTCGTCCGCGCCGACCGCCCCGGGCGGCCCGTCGGACGCGCCCGCCCTGCCCGCCGCCCTCACCTCGCAGCGGCCGTCGTGGAAGCGCTGCGCGGCCCCCGAGGGCGGCCGCGCCCCCGGCGGGGACTGGCGGTGCGCGACCGTCCGCGTACCCCTGGACTACGCGAAGCCGGACGGGGACACGATCGGGATCGCGCTGATCCGCAAGGAGGCCCGCGACAGGGGCAGGCGGCTGGGCTCGATGCTCTTCAACTTCGGCGGACCCGGCGGTTCCGGGGTGTCGATCCTGCCGCGCGCCGCCGAGGCGTACTCCTACGACAAGCTCAACTCCCGCTATGACCTGGTGAGTTTCGATCCGCGCGGGGTGGCCCGCAGCGCGGGCGTCGTCTGCCGTGCCGACAAGGAGCAGGAGCGGGCCCTCCGGGAGGTCGACCTGACCCCGGACACGGCCGCGGAGGAGGCCGCGTTCATGAAGGACGCGGCGGACTTCGGCGCCGGCTGCGCCCGCCGCTCCGGCAAGGTCCTGCCGCACGTCGGCACGTCGAACGCCGCCCGCGACATGGACCTGATCCGCACGGTGCTCGGCGACGAGAAGCTCACCTACTTCGGCGTCTCCTACGGCACCGAACTCGGCGGCACCTACGCCCACCTCTTCCCCTCGAAGGTCGGGCGCACCGTGCTGGACGCCGTCGTCGACCCGACCGCCGACCCGGTCGGCCACGCACGCAACCAGGCGACCGGCTTCCAGCGCGCGCTGGAGAACTACCTCAAGGACCGCGGCCAGGACCCGAAGGCCGGAACGCGGCGCATCGCCCGGCTGCTGGAACGCATCGACCGGAAGCCGCTGCCCACCGACTCCGGGCGCGAGCTCAACGAGTCGCTGGCCGTCACCGGCATCGTCATGCCGCTGTACTCCAAGAGCAGCTGGCCGTATCTGACCCGGGCGCTGGACGAGGCGGAGAAGAACGGCCGGGGCACCCTGCTGCTCCAGCTCGCCGACTCGTACAACGGCCGGGACGAGAAGGGGCACTACGACACCGAGAGCCACGCGCAGCGCGCCATCTCCTGCGCCGACAGCAGGCCCCGGCCGACGGCGGCCGAGGCCAGGGCCCTGCTGCCGGAGTTCCGGAAGCTGTCCCCGGTGTTCGGCCCGTTCCTGGCCTGGGACACGGCGGGCTGGTGCGCGCAGTGGCCGGTGGCGGGCGAGCGCGATCACCCGGAGGCGAGCGCTCCGGGCGCCGGCCCGATCCTGGTCGTCGGGACGACCGGCGACCCGGCCACGCCCTACGAGGGCGCGCGCAGGATGGCGGACGCCCTGGGCAAGGGCGTCGGCGTCCTGCTCACCAACAAGGGCGAGGGGCACGGCTCGTACGGCGAGAGCGCCTGTGTGACGTCGACCGTGGACGCGTACTTCCTCGACGGCAAGGTCCCGGAGGACGGCCGCACCTGCTCCTGAGCCGACGACCGCGCCCGTTCCCGCCCCCGGTCCCGCGCCTGCTCCCGGCCCCGCGCCCGTTCCCGCTGCGGAGCGGAGGCCCCGGGCGCACGCGCCGGGACACGCGCCGGGAGACGCGCGATGCCGGGAGGCCCACCACGCCGAGGGCCCGGTGCGTCGGTCGCCCGGCGCGCGCTCCGGCGTGCGCTCCGCGCGGGACCGCAGGCCGCACGCCGGAGGGGCCGGTCCGCACGACGCGGACCGGCCCCTCCGGTTCGGACACTGCCCGGGCCGGTCCGGGCGGGTCGCCCAGGCCTCCCGGATCGCTCCGGCGCTGCCGCTCGGCGGCTCAGTACACCGGCTTCTCGGGCTCGATCTGGTTGACCCAGCCGATCACGCCACCGCCCACGTGCACCGCGTCGGCGAAGCCCGCCGACTTGAGGACCGCGAGGACCTCGGCGCTGCGGACACCCGTCTTGCAGTGCAGGACGATGCGCTTGTCCTGCGGGAGGTCCTGGAGGGCGTCGCCCATCAGGAACTCGTTCTTCGGGATCAGCCGGGCGCCCGGGATCGAGACGATCTCGAACTCGTTGGGCTCGCGGACGTCGATGATCTCGATCTTCTCGTCCGCGTCGATCCACTCCTTGAGCTGCTTGGGAGTGATCGTGGAACCGGCCGCCGCCTCCTGGGCCTCCTCGGACACGACGCCGCAGAACGCCTCGTAGTCGATGAGCTCGGTGACGGTCGGGTTCTTGCCGCAGACCGCGCAGTCGGGGTCCTTGCGGACCTTGACCTGGCGGTACTGCATCTCCAGGGCGTCGTAGATCATCAGTCGGCCGACCAGCGGGTCGCCGATGCCGGCGAGCAGCTTGATGGCCTCCGTGACCTGGATGGAACCGACCGAGGCGCAGAGCACCCCGAGCACGCCGCCCTCGGCGCAGGACGGAACCATGCCCGGCGGGGGCGGCTCCGGGTAGAGGCAGCGGTAGCAGGGGCCGTGCTCCGACCAGAACACGGACGCCTGGCCGTCGAACCGGTAGATCGAGCCCCAGATGTACGGCTTGTTCAGCAGGACCGCCGCGTCGTTGACCAGATAGCGGGTGGCGAAGTTGTCCGTGCCGTCCACGATCAGGTCGTACTGCGCGAAGATCTCCAACACGTTGTCGGCCTCGAGCCGCTCCTCGTGCAGGATCACGTTCACATACGGGTTGATGCCCAGCACCGAGTCCCGGGCGGACTCGGCCTTGGGGCGCCCGATGTCGGACTGGCTGTGGATGATCTGGCGCTGCAGGTTCGACTCGTCGACCTCGTCGAACTCCACGATGCCGAGCGTTCCGACACCGGCGGCGGCCAGGTACATCAGGGCCGGGGAACCGAGACCGCCGGCGCCGACGCACAGCACCTTCGCGTTCTTCAGCCGCTTCTGCCCGTCCATCCCGACATCCGGGATGATCAGGTGGCGGGAGTACCTGCGGACCTCGTCGACGGTGAGCTCAGCAGCTGGCTCGACCAGGGGTGGCAGCGACACAGGAACCTCAACAATGCAGGTGGTCGGTTTCTACGTACTTCATCTGCGTACGGTTGTTCTTCCGGTAACACTGCCACGCCCTTTCTCATTCCGAGTCGCCGAGTCCGATCCGCGAGACGATTTCGTCCCAGTAACTGGGCAGCGCCGCAAATGGGTCGGTTTGCCCGTTCTGGCCGTCTCGATCGGTGAAAAAGACGGTGCCCGCGCCCTGCCACCGGGCGATGCGCAGGGCCTCGTCCAGGTGGGTGCGCGGGACGCCGTGCACGAAGTGCGCGAACCGTTCCGGCGGATAGCCGGCGGTCCACTCCGCCACCTGGGACCAGCGGTAGTCCGTCCACGGCCCGGAGAAGGTGACCAGCTGGTCGGCGGCCTCGGCGTAGCCGGGGTGCGGGTGCGTGCCGAGGCCCAGCACCAGCGGTCCGGCGCCTTCGCCGCGCACCCCGTGTTCGAGGAGCGTGGCGAGGGTGCTGGTGAGGCGGCGGACCGCCGGGAGGTGGGCGCGTTCGGAGGGGCAGCGGCCGAGGTAGAAGCCGTCGACGCGGTACCAGTCCAGGAAGGACTGCGCGTCGGACATCAGCTCCCCGAAGGGCCGGCTGCCGAAGGCCAGGTCGAGATGGCCGAGCAGCCGGCCGCCCGCCGCCCGGACGGAGTCGTGCGGGACGTCGCCGTGCCGGGCGCGCTCGCGCGCGTTGCGGATCCGGCCCGCGGCCTCCAGGCAGTGCGGATCGGGGCGGGTGCCGGGGCCGTCGTGGATGTTGAGGACCGCCCAGTGCAGCGGGGTGCCGGGGCGGACGAGTTCGGCCCATTCGGTGGGGGCGAGCAGCGGGTGCGCGTATCCGGGGACGCCGACGCCGAGCCGTTCGGCGCCGACGGTCCGGCTGGGGGCGCCGGTGGAGGTCAGATACGGCATGCCGCCTCCATCCAGATGTCGGCGAGGGACTCCTCCAGATTGATCCGGGGCCGCCAGCCCAGCCGGTCCCGGGCGGTGCGGATGTCGGCCTGCTGCCAGGATCCGCAGCCGTCCGGATAGGGGGACGGAGTCGCGGACAGGTGCTCGATGACCGACTCGCTGGAGGTGCGCTGGGCGCCGATCGGCAGCCGGGGCGGGGGCGCGTCCAGCTCATGGAGTGCGCCGGCGTATCCGGCGACCCTGGCCAGGACGGCGGCGGCGTCCCGGAGGCGCACGGCGCGCCCGGTACCGATGTTGACGACGCCCTGGGCGGCGGAGAGCGAGGCGGCGTGCACGGCGCGCGCGACATCGCGTACGTCGACGAAGTCGCGCTGCACGCCGAGGCCGCTGAGCTTCAGCTCGCCGTCCCCGGACTGCATGGCCCGGCGCATCGCCTCGGCCAGCCTGCCGAGCGGGGAACCGGCCGGGGTGCCGGGGCCGACCGGGGAGAAGACCCGCAGCACGACCGCGTCGAGGCCGGAGCCGAGGACGAGTTCGGTTGCGGCGAGCTTGCTGACGCCGTACGGGCCGCCGGGGCGCGGCAGCGCGTCCTCGGCGGTCGACGAGCCGGGCTGCGAGGGCCCGTACTCCGAGGCGCAGCCGAGCTGGACGAGCCGGGCGGTGCAGCCGCTGCGCCGCATGGCCTCGCAGACTGTGGCGACGGCGACGGTGTTGTGCCGGGTGAGGTCGCGCGCCCCGCCGCGGGTCGCGCCGGCGCAGTTGACGACGACTCCGGGGTGGACGGCGTCCAGGAAGCGGGTCAGCGCACCGGGGCTGCCGGTGGCGAGGTCGAACCGCACGTCGGCGTCGTCGCCGCGGCCCAGCGCCGTGAGGTGCACGGCGGGGTCGGCGAGCAGGCGGTCGGCGACGAA
The DNA here is from genome assembly GCF_037034285.1 of Streptomyces tyrfis. Lineage (NCBI taxonomy): Bacteria > Bacillati > Actinomycetota > Actinomycetes > Kitasatosporales > Streptomycetaceae > Streptomyces > Streptomyces tyrfis. The sequence continues at coordinate 49,386 of NZ_JBAGJZ010000047.1, forward strand.
CCGGCCGAGGAATCCGTTGGCTCCGAGCAGCAGCACCCTCATCGTGCGCCCCCTCGGTGCCGACGGCCGGCTGCTGGTGCGGGGGTTTGCGGGGTCATGTCCGGTGTCTCCTTCGAATATGGCTTGTGGCTTGCGACTTGCGGTACGGCGCGGGACCCGCGGCGTCGGCTCCGCGGGGCATGCGCGTGATGCCGCGTCCGGTGGTCGGTCAGCGGCGGTTGGTGGCCGGTGAGTGTGAGTTGGTGGGTGGTGAGTTGGTGGGTGGCGGCGATCGGTGGTCGGTCGCCGGTGGGTCGGTGGGTGGGTGGTCCGTGGGTGATCTGTGGGTGATCCGTGGGTGGGATGGGCGGTGGTCGGCTCCTGGGGGCGTGGCGCAGGGGGTCGGGGGTCGGCGGTTGGCGGTTGGCGGTGGTACATGGGGGGGGTGGGGTCGGTGGCCCGGCCGCGCCCTGCGCGGGCGCGCCGGGGCTTCGGTCACGCGGCGGCGCGGGCCGCGTCGACCGGTCGGTCCATGGCGTGGGCGGAGGCCCGGGGGAGCACGGCGACGCCGGTGACCAGCAGCCCGAGCGCGGCGGCTCCGCAGGCCAGGGCGGGGACGGCGCCCGTGCCCGCCGCCGCGACCAGGGCGTCGACGGGGCGGGAGAGCCCGTGCAGACCGGGCAGCCGTCCAGCCAGGACCAGGGCGGGCGCCAGCGCCTCGACAGCGCAGGCGGCGCCCAGGGCGGCCGTGGCCGGTCCGGCGTACCCGTGCACGGCCAGCAGCCGCGCGAGCAGGAGCAGTACCCCGAGCGAGGCGGCCCCGGCGAACGCTCCCCCGCCGAATCCCAGGTGTGCGAGGTACAGCAGCGCGGCGAGGACGCAGAGGTGGAGCACGACGACCCCGAGCAGCAGGGGGCGCACGCCCGCGGTGAACTCCTCCAGCGTTCGGCTCCCGACGAGTCTGCGCCGGGCGTGAACGGAGAAGAGGTGCGCGCACCAGGCGGCCGGGGCGACGGAGAGGGCCAGTCCCGCCAGGGGCGCGGGGGTGAGCGCCCAAGGGCCTTCGGGCCCGCCGCCGAGGACCCGGCCGAGCAGGGCGTCGCCGTAGAGCGCGTGGGCGAGCAGCCAGCATCCGTACGCGCCGGCGGCGACCGCGGACCCGCCCGGCGCGTGCAGCGGACCGTCGCGCAGGGCGAGGACGAGTCCGGCGATCGCGAGGAGCGCACCGGTGAGGGCGATCACGAGCCGCCCCTGGCCGCCGAGCACCCCCTCGGTGAGTCTCAGCGCCACGAGGGCGGCGAGGCAGACGGCGCCCGGCACCAGTGCGCGCAGCGTCCAGGAGGCGCGCGTCGCGACGTCGCGCTCCGGCGCACGGTGGTACGCGGACGCGGGCTCCTGCGCCGCGGCGGGCACCCGGGCGAAGAGCTCCTCGGCGAGCGAGAAGACGTCCCGGTGCCGGTAGCGAGCGGTGCCCCGGTCGGTCAGGCCCCGGGCTTCGAGCCCGGCGGCGATCTCCAGCGGATCCACGGCCCGTTCGCACAGCGCGCGATGGTGGTGCATCAGCGATCTCACGGGGTCGGCCGTGCCCCGGCGCACGGCGCGGCGCTTGCGCGCCGTGGGCGAGCCCGGGCGCGCGATCTCCGGGGCACGGGGAGCGGCGGTGCCGGTGAGGGCGCCGCCGGGCGCGATGGCGTCGGGCGCGGCGGCGTCAGGCACGGTGATGTCAGGCACGGTGATGTCAGACGCGGTGATGTCAGACGCGGTGGTGTGGCGCGTGGTGGCGTCGGCCGCTCGCAGCGCGGCGCGATCCGGCGCGGCGCGATCCGGCGCGGCGCGATCCAGCGCGGCGCGATCCGGCACGGCGCGATCCGGCACGGCGCGATCCGCGTAGTCGGGCATGGTGGCCCGTGCGCCTCCGCTGTGTCCCGCGCCTCCGCCCTTCCCTGTGCCTCCGCTCTTTCCCGCGCCTCCGCTCCTCCGTGAGCCTGCTTCCTCCTCGGAGCCGTCGACACCGAAACCGGCGCCCCCGCCCGCCGAGCCTCCCCCTGCGTCCTCTCCCCCGCTTCCGCGGCCGAACCGGTTCCGGTTCTCCGGTCCCCGTGCTCGCGAGCGGGGGCCCCAGCTGCCTCCGGTGGTGGGTGTGACGGGTGCGTCGGACACCTCGTTCGGGCGGCCCATCGTCTCTCCTCCGTGCTCGTCGCCCCTCGCTCCCCGCCGTGCCGGCCCGCCTTCGCGGCCCCGCCGGCCCGTTTCCGGTTCCCGTTCGTCTCGTCCCGGTCCCGGCAGCACCCCTGGTTCACGCATCGCCGTCACCCGCTCCCCGCGCGCCCGCGCAGACGGTCCGGGGCCCGAGGGCCCAGCTGGGGGTGCGGTCGGCCGCTCCAGCGGGAGCGGCCGCCGGGGCGGTCCAGGGGCCCGGGACATGCGCCTCGGGCGGGGTGGCGAAGGGGCGCGGCCCGCCGTCGGCGGTCGCTGCCCCGCCCTCCCCACGCGCCCCACGCGCCGGAGCGCACGAGATCAGCTCCAGGTAGATGGCACGGAACGTCGCGAGATTCTGTTCGACGGTGAAGAGTTCGAGCGCCCGGGCGCGCGCCGCCGCGCCGAGCCGTGCACGGCGCTCGGGGTCGCGCAGAAGCGCGAGACAGGCGTCCGCGAGCGCCTTCGGATTGCGCGGGGGCACGACCAGCCCCGTACCGCCGATGACCTCCACCACGGCGCCGATGTCCGTCGACACCGTGGCCCGCCCGCAGAACATCGCCTCCACGAGGGTGTTCCGGGCGTGCTCGCCGGCGCCGGACAGGACGACGACCCCGCCCGCCGCGTACGCGTCCACGACGTCCGGCATCTCGGCCCCGCCGATCTCGTCGAAGGAGACCGGGTTGTCGCCCACGGTGTACGCGTCCTCGGCCTCGTCGGGGAACAGCTGGGCGGCGAGGACCCGGCACCGCTCCAGGCGGCCCACGTTCTCCGGTCCCCGTGCCGGTGTGCCGACGATCCGCAGCCGGGCGGCCGGCATGGCCTTTCGCACCTCCGCGAAGGCGTGCAGCAGCGCGATCAGCTCCTGGGCGGGCTCGACGCGGCCGACCCAGACGATCGTGTCGTCGGGTCCGCCGTCGTCGCTCTCCCCCAGCGTCGCGAACCGGGCGGACTCCAGACCGGGGTGGACGGTGCGCAGCCGCTCGGGCACGGCACCGCACCGTTCCTGCCAGCGACGGGCGTGGGTGTCGCCCGGGGTGACGAGCGCGGCCTGCCGGTACACCTCGGCGGCGAGCCTCCGGTGAAAACCCGCGAGCGCGGCGCGCACCGGCGCGTTCAGGGGCGCTCCGGACAGCGCGAGGTAGTGCGCCCGCAGACGTACCCGGTGCTCGGTGACCAGCAGCGGCACTTCGAAGAAGCGTTTGGCCAGCAACCCCGGGAGCGCCGTGGTGCCGCCGGACGCGGCGTGGCAGAGGTCGACCGCGCCCAGGCCCCGCTCGTCGTACCAGTCGAGCGAGAGCGGGCGCAGCGCCTTCTCGATCTCCCGGGCGAGGTCGAGGAGGTCGGTGACGGTGGCGGCCCGGACGGCGTTGCCGCTGCCCGGAGCCCGGCAGGCGGCCTCCAGTACGCGCAGGGCGGTCTCGGAGCGGAGCGCCGTGGGCAGGCCGCCGCGTTCGCGGGCCAGTTCCGCGAGTCCGTACAGCCCCTCCGCGAACAGCGCGTCCAGGGCGCCGACGGGGGTGCGCGCCCCGGCGTGCTCGTCGCGGCCGTCACGCCCTCCGCTGCCACCGGCGCGCCCGCGTCCGTTCGCGCCCGCGCTCACGCCCCTGGTGTCCACCGCCGGACGATCCGGCGCACGCCCGGCGCCACCCGGCGCGCCCGATACGGTGCCATCCGGCGCACGCCCCGGCCCACCCGGCGCGCCCGATGCCACGTCACCCGGCGTTCGCGCCGCGCAGATCGAGGTGGCGAGCGCCGTGAAGTGCGTCGTGAAGCGCCGGCGTTCGCGCCGACCGTACGTGCGTCCGCGCCGGCCCGTCGTCCTCCGGGCGAGCGGTGTGCCGGGGGCGCGGCCGCCCAGGGCGTCCTCATCGGCCGTCCACAGCGGTGCCGTCCGCACCCGGCCGACGTGTGCCGGAAGCGGTCCCCGGGCCTGTTCCCCCTGGTGGGGCGACCGGCCGAGCACGAAGAGATCGAACTCGTGCTGAGCGAGACCGCGCACCAGGCGGTCGCACCACTGTCCGGCCTCGCCGGACGCATCCGGACAGCCACCGTCGGCGAGAAATCCGATCCGCACGAGCACACCCCCGATCTCCGTCGTGGACAGCCGCCGAAGGGCGGCGACTCACAGCGGGACGACCGTAAGGGGAGGCACCCGTGGTGCGACGGACGGTTGTCCGTCGCACCACCGAAAGGGGTGAACCGTCGTAACTTTCCTGGCCCGACAGCGTTCTGTTGCGCTATGGGGTCGTCCGGTCACAACAAGTCAGGCGGCGTCGCCGGGGTGTGCCCGGCGTGTTCCAGGCTCATGTGTCCGCGCCGGGGTGCGCCCGCGTGTTCGGCTTCGCGGGAGTTCGCCGCCCGCGTTTCATGCGGGGGTGTGTCCGCGCCGGGGCGCGCTTGTACCGGACGAATCCGGGCACGAGGCGCGACCGACGCCGTCAGCCCTTCGGATGCACCCAGGCGTTGGGCCGGCACTTGATCCCGTCGACGTTCAGGGACTTGGTCTGCTGCTGCATCACCGGCGCGAGCGCGCCCGGCGTGCCGCAGCTGACGTGGTTGTGCCCCAGCCGGTGGCCCACCTCATGGTTGATCAGCATCTGGCGGTAGGCGAAGAGCTTGTCCGGACCGAAGGTCGACGAGCCCTGCGCCCAGCGATAGGCGTTGATCATGACCCGTTCGGTGGCCGCGGAGTCGCACGAGACGTTGTCCTCGGTCGTGTCCAGGCCCGATTTGCGGCACCAATCGCCGGTGGTCCCGGGGCTGGCCAGGGTGACCACGAAGTCCGGATCGCCGGAGGAGATCCGCTCGAACGTCATCGCGCCGCCGTGCGCCCAGCTGCGGTCGTCGTTGAGCGTCTCCTGCACGGCGCGCGCGAAGAGTTCGACGTCGAGCCCGAGGCCCTGTTCGACGTCGATCCGGTAGCGGTACTTGTGCCCCCGGCCCGGCGCCTTCGCCGCCCCCGGCACGGTCTCGAACTTTCCGGAGCCGTGCAGTTCCGCGGCGAGCGGGTACGCCTTGGCCATCTTCTGCTCGTACGAGAGAGGCTTGGCCCGGGCCGCCTCCGGGGTGGGGCGGTCGTCCGAGCGGGAGGCGTCGCGGGTGTCGTCCCGGTCCACGCCGGTCGAGCGCGCGGCGCTGTTCGCACCGCCCTCGTCGCGGGCGACCTGTCCAGCCACCACGATGGCGAGCACGGTGGTCACCGCGGCGGCGGCGATGCCGGTGAAGGCGCGGCCGATGGTGGCCTTGCCGCCGCCGGAACTCCCGGGGTCCCCGGTCGCCCGTTCGCCGTCGCCCCGTCCCCCGCCGGGCCCGTCCGGATCGGGCGCCGCGGTCGCCGGGGAGCCGGGTCCGCGCGGCGCGCGCGGCGGAGGCGGGGCGGGCGAGGCGGACGGCGCGTGCGCGGGAGCCTGGGCGGGCGGGGCAGCCGAAGCGGTCGAGGTCGCCCGAGCCGTCCGGGCCACCGGGGCGGCCTGGCCGGCCGGCCGGTCGAACGCCTCGACGTACTCGCGCCGCGGCCCCGGTATCACCGGCCGGCCCTCCCCGGACCGGGCGCTCCGGCCCGCCGAGCGGACCGCGCCGGTCGACGACGCCGGTTCCTCCGACGGCGCCTGACGCTCCGTCCGGGACCGTGACGCCGAGTGCCGTTGGGCCGGGGCCCTGCCGTCACCGGGGCCGGCGGACACCGGCCCGGCCCCCCAACCGCCGCCGGGTTCCCGCTGTTCGGGGTGGCCGCCCCGGACGTGTCCGGTCTGCTGGAACGAGGCGTGGCCCTGCGCGCCGGCCGTCGCGCCGTCCGGCCTGCGGCGCCGCCCGCTGCCGGGCGCGGGGCGGACGCCGTCCCGCTCCTCGACCGTCTCCGCGAGGCGGGCCGCCTCGGTGTCGGGTCCCGCGCGTTCGGGTCCTTTTCGGCTGTGTCGTCCCACGCCGCGGATCAGCTCCCGCCGAGTTCGTAGAGCAGCGCCCGGAACGCCTGGGCCACCGCCTCCGGGTACTCCATCATCGCCACGTGTCCGGCGTCGGGCAGCGTCAGCAGCCGCGCGTCGCGGAAGGCCGCGGACGCCCTGCGTGCCATCCGGTACGAGACGAGCCGGTCCCGTCCGCCGTACACGAGCAGGGTCGGGGCGAGCACCCGCTCGGCCTGGCGCCACAGTCCGTGCTGCCCGCCCAGCGTGTACGCATCGACAATGCCACGTGCCGAGCGCGCCATCGCGTCCCAGAAGTAGGGCTGCCCCAGCCGGTGTTCCATTTCGGCCACCGCGTCGCGGAAGCCGGCCTCCGAGACGCGCGCGGGGTCGCCGTAGCAGAGCGCCATGGTGCCCCGGGTGCGGTCCTCCGGGGTCCAGTCCCTGGTCATCCGCGCGAACAGCGTCGCGACGCCCGGCACGGCGAGCAGTCCGGTGGGCAGGGCCGTCCGCTGCACCCGGAGCTCGGGGAGCGCGGGCGAGACGAGGGTGAGCGTGCGCACCAGATCGGGGCGGACCGCGGCGACCCGGGTGGCCACCGCGCCGCCGAGCGAGTTGCCGAACAGGTGCACCGGTCCGCGATCGGTCGCGTCGAGGAAGCGGATCACGGCGCGGGCGTGCCCGGTGACCGAGTAGTTCCCGTCGTCCGGCGGCGGCGAGTCACCGAAACCGGGCAGGTCGAGCGCCTCGCCCGCCACCATGTCCTGGACCAGCGGCATCAGCGCCGACCAGTTCCGCGAGGAGCCGCCGAGCCCGTGAACGAAGAGCGCGGGCGCCAGCCCGGCCCGCTCCGGCGGCCGGGATCGGACGGTGAGCGTCAGCCCGGGCAGCGCGACGGAGCGTGTCTCCTCCCCCTCCGCGGCCCCGACGGCGCTCACCGTGGGGGCCGCCGCCGCGGCGGCGCTTGCTCCCGGGAGCTCGGTCGAAGACATGCGGCAATGTTACGAGACGATCACACCCTGGTTCATGTGTTCGCGGTCACAGAACACGGGCGGCGCCTCCCCCGGAACGGCCTGGCGAATCCGCCGCCCGGACACCGCCGGGCGGACACCCGTCGCCCGACACCCCACGGCACCTCCCCGGCCGCCCCGCGGCACTCGCGGGACAGGAAGACGCCCGCATACTGGATGCGTCCATACTGGGTGTATTCAGGACATACGGGGTGCCCTCGCGATACGGCGAGAGGTACCCCCGCCGCACGGCGATACACCCCGCCGGCACCGCCCGCGCGGGAACCGCCGGACACACCGGAAAGCACGGATCACCGCATCACGGACCGCCGGGAACCGGGAACCGCGGACCACCGGGACCGGCACGAACCATCGGGAGCATAGGGAGCAGCAGGGAGGGCCCGGGACCCGGAACCGGAGCCCATGGACGCCGTCCGGACACCGTCCGGACGGCACGCGAGGAAGGGAGTGGCCATGTCGGTCGACCCCAGCGACCCGGAGACCTTCGAGAACGTCCAACCGGACGAACCCGATCAGGAAACGCCCCGCGCGGACGCGGCGGAACAGCGGACCGATCTCCAACCGCAGCAGGACGAACCGCTCACCACCATCGACCGGGACCGCGCCAACGAGGCGGATGTGGTGGAGCAGACCCGCGTGGTGGCACAGGATGAGGACGATTACCGCTAGTACACCCCACTTTGCCCGGCCGGTCAGGGAATCCCCGGCTACCGCAGCCGTCCGGTACGTGAAATTCTGCGTCCGCGCCGCGCGTGCCCGGGTTACCCGAAAGTACGATGGCTGTACGGCGCAACGTGCACGGAAAGGCCGTGTCCGATCACGATTTTGGGAGGCGGCGTGACAGCCATCGAGCAGACCGAGGCGGCGCGTCCACGGGGTACCAGGCTGCCTCGCCGCGCCCGACGCAACCAGCTGCTGGGCGCCGCGCAGGAAGTGTTCGTGGCGCAGGGGTACCACTCCGCCGCGATGGACGACATCGCCGAGCGCGCCGGGGTCAGCAAGCCGGTGCTCTACCAGCACTTCCCGGGCAAGCTGGAGCTCTATCTGGCGCTGCTCGACCAGCACTGCGAGTCGTTGCTCCAGGCGGTCCGCACGGCGCTGGCGTCGACGACCGACAACAAGCAGCGCGTCGCCGCGACGATGGACGCGTACTTCGCGTACGTCGAGGACGAGGGCGGGGCCTTCCGGCTGGTCTTCGAGTCGGACCTGACCAACGAGCCGGCGGTGCGCGAGCGCGTGGAGCGGGTCTCGCTCCAGTGCGCGGAGGCGATCTCCGACGTCATCGCGGGTGACACGGGACTGTCCAAGGACGAGTCCATGCTGCTCGCGGTCGGGCTGGGCGGGGTCTCCCAGGTGGTCGCCCGCTACTGGCTCTCCAGCCAGTCGTCCATTCCGCGCGACACGGCGGTGCAGTTGCTGACCTCGCTGGCCTGGCGCGGCATCGCGGGCTTCCCGCTGCACGGCACCGACCAGCACTGACGGCTCCGACGACCCCGACCGCACGGCACCGGCCGCCGGCACGGGCGGCGCCGACGGCCCCGCGGGCACGGAATCGACGTCGGCGGCCGGACGGAAACGGAGTCGAGCGGGACCGGTCCGCGCCGAACCGCGACCGGGCCGCATCCGGTCGGAACCGGAACGGTCGGCGCGGGAACCGTGCGTCATCCGTCGGTGCGGGAACCGTGCGCGCGGCGCGTCCGGTCGTCTCCCGTCGGCCGTGTTCGCTGCGGGCGTGGCCCACCGACCCCTGGAGGCTCGCCTCACCGGGCTAATCTGTGCTCCGTACGGCGCGGCTCACCGCGCAGAAACTGACCGTCGGAGGGACATAGCCGTGGAGGTCAAGATCGGGGTGCAGCACTCGCCCCGGGAGATCGTTCTGGAGAGCGGGCTTTCCGCCGAAGAGGTCGAGAGCGCGGTCTCCGAAGCTCTCGCCGGCAAGGCGCGGCTGCTCAGCCTCACGGACGAGAAGGGCCGGAAGGTCCTGGTGCCGGCCGACCGGATCGCGTACGTGGAGATCGGCGAGCCCAGCGCGCGCCGTGTGGGCTTCGGCACGCTGTAGGCGACACGCCCGACGCGGTGATCGTGACGGCGGCCCGGCGGGGGACTCGATCCCCCGCCGGGCCGCTTCGCGTCGCGCTCCCGCCCTGCTCGCCGCGCCCGGCCGCACGGGTTCGCGATCGCTCCGATCGACCCCGTCTGACCAGGCCGGAGAGGGTTGTGACGCGTCCTGCTCGGGTAGTACCGCAGATGACCGATCCACCAGCCCCGCTACTCGCGAGGTGATCATCTGTGATCCTGGAACCTCTTGGTGCCGTCGTGCTCGGACTCGCCCTCGCCTGGGCGGCGCTCCGGGCCCTGCCGGACCGGCTCCCGTCCCGCCGCGCCGTCCTCGCCACCGGGGCGCTGGGGGCGCTGTTCGGCGTGTTCCTGATGCATTCGGTGCTGGGTCCGGGACATCTGGTGGCCGCGTTGATCGGCGCGGCCACCATCGGGGCCGTGACGCTGTCGTTGCTGGTCCGCCCCCGGAGCCGTAACGGACTGAGCCGTTCGTCACCGGCGGTCTGAGCTGCTTCCGGGCCCGTCGAGCGGACGAGCCCCGGACGGCTCCGGCGGACGGCCGCGGGCTCCCGCACGCACAGGCTCCCGCAGGCCCGGCCTCCCGGAATCGCGCGGAGACCGCCGAGACCCCGCGGCCGCCAGGACTCCGCGGCCGCCGAGGCCGCCGGAAGTCGGCCGAAAACCACTGGAACGGATGACCGAACGAAGGCCTCCCGAGGGCTGTCCCGCAATCCCTGGCGGGCGTGCGGATCCACCAGGGATGACGGGACGCCCTCGGCGTCGGGACGCCCTCGGCGTCCCCGGAGCGGCCTCCGTGTCCGGCCGAAGGGCGGAACGGCTACGCGGCCAGCCCCAGCGCGGCCATCCGCTTGGTGTGCGCCTCGGTGATCCGCGAGAACATCCGCCCGACCTCCGCGAGGTCGAAGCCGTCCGCCACCCCGCCCACGAGCATCGTCGACAGCGCGTCGCGGTCGGCCACCACACGCTGGGCCTGCGAGAGGGCCTCCCCCATCAGCCGGCGCGCCCACAGCGCGAGCCGGCCGCCGACCCGCGGGTCGGCCTCGATCGCCGCGCGCACCTTCTCCACCGCGAAGTGGCCGTGCCCCGTGTCGTCGAGGACGGCCAGCACGAGGGAGCGGGTGTCCGAGTCGAGGCGGGCGGCGACCTCGCGGTAGAAGTCGCTGGCGATGGAGTCGCCCACGTACGCCTTGACCAGGCCCTCCAGCCAGTCGGAGGGCGCGGTCTGGCGGTGGAACTCGTCGAGTGCCTTGGCGAACGGCTCCATCGCGCCCGTGGGGTCCACCTCGATCGCGGTGAGCCGCTCGGTCAGCCGCTCGAAGTGGTGGAATTCCGCGGAGGCCATCTTCGCCAGCTCCGCCTTGTCGGCGAGCGTCGGCGCGAGTTTGGCGTCCTCGGCGAGCCGCTCGAAAGCCGCCAGCTCCCCGTACGCCAACGCTCCCAGCAGGTCCACGACCGCTGCTCGGTACTGCGGCTCGGCGGACGCGGTGGCCCAGTCCTGGGCGGCGATTCCGGTGAGCACGGGGGTTTCGTCAGCGTTGTCAGGCGTCTCCATGGACCGCAGAATAGCCCGCCCGTCAGGGGGTGGAAGGGCCTGGTCAGCCAGTGCCTTCGCACCGTTCCGACGAATTCGCCCAACACACATGCGCGAATCCGGGGTACAGTGGTATTGCGTCTACTGCGTACTGTGGGTACCCAAGGCGTGAACCTTCAGAGAAATTGAATCAGGATGCCCGGTCGGTGGCCCGATCGGCTCCGACCCGACAGCCCTCCGCGCGAAGCGTACGCCACGTGCGCTCGCAGATGAGGGGCCCCCTCAGCGGCACGAGCGCTCGAGCGACGGCTGTGGTCCCGCGCCACCCGGCCCTTCCGCGGCCGGATGACCAACCCCGGCACGGTACGACCCCCAGCGTTCGCCTCGGACCGCGTCTCACAGAAGAGGCAGCACCCTGACTACGTTCCGAGAACTCGGGATTCTCCCCGAGACGGCCGAGGCCCTTGAGTCCGTCGGCATCGTTTCCCCCTTCCCCATCCAGGAGATGACTCTCCCCGTCGCCCTTTCCGGCTCCGACGTCATCGGCCAGGCCAAGACCGGCACCGGCAAGACGCTCGGTTTCGGCCTGCCGCTGCTGGAGCGCGTCACCGTCCCCGCGGACGTCGAGGCGGGGCGCGCCGCGCCGGAGGAGCTGACCGACACGCCGCAGGCGCTGGTCGTCGTCCCCACCCGTGAGCTGTGCCAGCAGGTCACCAACGATCTGCTGACCGCCGGCAAGGTGCGCAACGTGCGCGTCCTCGCGATCTACGGCGGCCGCGCGTACGAGCCGCAGGTCGAGGCCCTGCAGAAGGGCGTCGACGTGATCGTCGGCACCCCGGGCCGGCTGCTCGACCTGGCCGGCCAGCGCAAGCTCGACCTCTCGCACGTCCGCGCGCTGGTGCTGGACGAGGCCGACGAGATGCTCGACCTGGGCTTCCTGCCCGACGTCGAGAAGATCATCACCATGCTTCCGCAGAAGCGTCAGACCATGCTGTTCTCGGCGACCATGCCGGGCGCGGTCATCGGTCTGGCGCGGCGCTACATGTCGCAGCCCACGCACATCCGGGCCACCTCGCCCGACGACGAGGGCGCGACCGTCGCGAACATCTCGCAGCACGTCTACCGGGCCCACTCGCTGGACAAGCCGGAGATGGTCGCCCGCATCCTGCAGGCCAACGGCCGCGGGCTCGCGATGATCTTCTGCCGTACCAAGCGCACGGCCGCCGACATCGCGGAGCAGCTGGAGCGGCGCGGTTTCGCCTCCGGCGCGGTCCACGGCGACCTCGGCCAGGGAGCGCGCGAGCAGGCGCTGCGCGCGTTCCGCAACGGCAAGGTGGACGTGCTGGTCTGCACCGACGTGGCGGCGCGCGGCATCGATGTCGAGGGTGTGACCCACGTCATCAACTACCAGTCGCCGGAGGACGAGAAGACGTACCTGCACCGCATCGGCCGGACCGGCCGGGCCGGCGCCAAGGGCATCGCGATCACGCTGGTCGACTGGGACGACATCCCGCGCTGGCAGCTGATCAACAAGGCGCTCGACCTGAAGTTCAACGACCCGGCCGAGACGTACTCCACCTCGCCGCACCTCTACGAGGAGCTCGACATCCCGGCCGGCACCAAGGGTGTCCTGCCGCGCGCCGAGCGCACCCGTGCGGGGCTGGACGCGGAGGAGATCGAGGACCTCGGCGAGACGGGCGGCCGCGGCCGTGGCCGCCGGTCCTCCGCCGCTCCCGCCGCGCCAGCGGAGCGTGCGCCGCGCACGCCGCGCCAGCGCCGTCGTACCCGGGGCGGCGCCCCGGTCGAGGCCGGCGCGCCCGAGCAGGAGGCGACGGCCGCGGTGCCGGCCCCGGCGGGCGAGGCTGAGGCGGCCGACGCCCCGGCGCAGCCGCGTACGCCGCGACGCCGTCGCCGGACCCGGGCCGGCGCCTCCGAGGCGGCGGCCGAGGTCGCCGCCTCGGTGGACACGGTGCGCGCCCCGGACGCCGAGGCCCCGGCCGAGGCGGAGTCGGAGGCCCCGGCCAAGCCGCGCCGCCGCCGTACCCGCGCGGCCGCCGTGCGGCCGGAGGCGGAGGAGGTCGACTTCCAGATCGCCCCGGTCGCGGAGCCGGCTCCCGTGAAGACGGTGACCAAGCCGCGCCGCCGCGCCCGTGTCGTGAAGCCGGTCGAGGACGAGGTCGACTTCCAGATCGCGCCGATCTCCGAGCCCGTCCCGGAGACCAGGCCGCGCCGCCGCACCCGTGCGACCGCGAAGCCGAAGACGGAGGCCGCGACCGAGAGCCCGGCCGTCGAGGGCGAGGCCAAGCCGCGCAGGCGGCGGACGGCTCGTGCCGCCACCGGCGCCGGCGCCGAGGGCTGAGTCAGGACCGCGACACGGCGACGGGCCCGTCCGGGTCCGGGGCAAGCCCCGGGGCCGGACGGGCCCGTCGCCGTGAGCGGGTCCACCCGGTCGCGGTCGACGCCCATCCGGTCGCGGTCGGGAACCGTTCCGACGCTGTCGTGGCCGTCCGGTCGGCGGCGGGGGCCCCGGGCCCCCCCCCCCCCCGGCCCCGCGGCCCCGGGCCCC
>NZ_JBAGJZ010000048.1:0-62633 GCF_037034285.1 Streptomyces tyrfis
CGGCCGCGACCCCCCCCCGCGGCCGGACCGGCCGCCCCCGCACACCTCCCCGGCGCCCCGCGCACCCCCGGCCCCCGCACCCCGGGCACCCGCCCCCGCGCCCCGGCGCCCCGCGCACCCCCGGACCCGCCCCCGGCGCCCTCCCGCGCCCCGGTTCCCCCGCCCCGCACGCCCCTCAGCCCTGCGAGAACCCGCCTGCGCGGCGTCCGCCCCGTACGGCAGCATGGACGGCATGTCCGTACTGACGCGCGACGAAGCGCAGACCCGAGCCCGGTTCCTCGACGTACACCGGTACACGATCGACCTCGACCTGACCGCAGGGGAGGAGACCTTCGACTCCCGCACCGTCATCCAGTTCACCGCCGCCACCGCCGGAGACACCTTCGTCGAACTCAAGCCGGCCACCCTGCGCTCGATCAGCCTCGACGGACACCCCCTCGACCCCGCCGACCTCGTCGAGAACCGCTTCCCGCTCACCGCCCTCACCCCCGGCCGGCACGAACTGCGCGTCGACGCCGCCATGCGCTACTCCCGCACCGGCGAAGGCATGCACCGCTTCACCGACCCCACCGACGGCGAGACCTACGTCTACACCCAGCTCTTCATGGAAGACGTCCAACGCGTCTTCGCCGCCTTCGACCAGCCGGACCTCAAATCCGTCTTCGAACTCACCGTCACCGCACCCGAGGACTGGACCGTCCTCGGCAACGGCATCGCCGAACACCGCGGCGACGGCCACTGGACCCTCGCCCCCACCCCCCTCGTCTCCACCTACCTCGTCGCCGTCGCCGCTGGCCCCTGGCACTCCGTGACCACCGAACACGCCGGCCTCCCCTTCGGCATCCACTGCCGCCGCTCCCTCGCCCCCCACCTCGACGCCGACGCCGACGAGATCCTCGGCATCACCCGCGCCTGCTTCGACCGCTTCCACGAGAAGTTCGACGAGCCCTACCCCTTCGACTCCTACGACCAGGCGTTCGTCCCCGAATTCAACGCCGGCGCCATGGAGAACCCCGGACTCGTCACCTTCCGCGACGAATTCGTCTACCGCTCCGCCGTCACCGACACCGAACGCCAGACCCGCGGCATGGTCATCGCCCACGAAATGGCCCACATGTGGTTCGGCGACCTCGTCACCCTCGCCTGGTGGGACGACATCTGGCTCAACGAGTCCTTCGCCGAGTACATGGGCTACCAGACCCTCGCCGAAGCCACCCGCTTCACCGACACCTGGGTCGACTTCGGCGTCGCCCGCAAGGGCTGGGGATACGACGCCGACCAGCGCCCCTCCACCCACCCCGTCGCCCCCGACCCCGCCGCCGTCCCCGACACCGCCTCCGCGATGCTCAACTTCGACGGCATCTCCTACGCCAAGGGCGCCTCCGCCCTCCGCCAACTCGTCGCCTGGCTCGGCGAAAAGGACTTCCTGACCGGCATCAACACCCACTTCGCCCGCCACAAGTTCGCCAACGCCACCCTCGCCGACTTCATCGACAGCCTCGCCTCGGCCACCGACCGCGATGTCCACGCCTGGGCCGACGCATGGCTGCGCACCACCGGAATCGACACCCTCACCTCCCACGTCCAGGAGACCGACCACACCTGGTCCGTCACCGTGGCCCACGACGGCACCCGCCCCCACCGCATCGCCGTCGGCGCCTACGACCACGCCCCCGACCTCTCCGCGACCACCGCCCACACCACACCCGGCCGCCTCGTCCTGCGCGAACGCTTCGAGACCGACGTCCCCGGCAACGGCCCGACCACCCCCCGGCCCGGCCGCCGCCCCGCCCTCGTCGTCCTCAACGACCACGACCTCAGCTACACCAAGGTCCGCCTCGACGACACCTCCTGGAACACCGCCCTCCAGCACCTCTCCGGCATCCCCGACGCACTCACCCGCGCCGTCGTCTGGAACACCGCACGCGACCTGGTCCGCGACGGCCTCCTCGCCCCCACCACCTACCTCGACACCGCCCGCACCCACCTCCCGCACGAAACCGACCTCGCCCTCGCCCAAGGCGTACTCGCCTTCGCCGGCGCCCACATCGCCGGCCCCTACCTCGCCCCCGAACACCGCCCCGCCGCCCTCGCCACCCTCACCGCCCTCTGCCGCGACCTCATCCGCCGCACCGAGGACGGCCACCACCCCGGCCTCCGCCTCATCGCCGTACGCCACCTCATCGACGCCGCCACCCAGCCCGACACCCTCCAGGACTGGCTCACCAACGGCACCGTCCCCGGCGGACCCGAACTCGACCCCGAACTCCGCTGGCGCATCCTCACCCGCCTCGCCGTCCTCGGCGCCATCGACGAGACCCACATCGCCACCGAACTCGAACAGGACCCCAGCGCCACCGGCCGCGAAGGCGCCGCCCGCTGCCGCGCCGCCCTCCCCACCCCCGAGGCCAAAGCCGCCGCCTGGCACGCCCTCTTCAACGACGACACCCTCTCCAACTACCTGTTCACCGCCACCGCCCAAGGCTTCTGGCAACCCGAACAGACCGACCTCGTACGCGACTACGTCCCCCGCTACTACCCCGACGCCACCCGCCTCGCCGCCCGCCGCGGCCCCGCCATCGCCGAAGCCGCCGGCCGCCACGCCTTCCCCGCCTACGCCGTCGACACCCACAACCTCGACCTCGGCGAACAGGCCCTGAACGACCCCGACCTCATCCCCGCCCTGCGCCGCAAACTCATCGACCAGATCGACGACCTCCGCCGCGCCCTCGCCGTGCGCACCGCCGCCCACTGACCACCCACCCGCACCACCCCGGGCCACCCGGCCCGCACCACACCGGGTGACCACCCGGACCCACCACACCGGGTGGCCACCCGGCCGCCACCGCCCCACCCGTGCCCGGCACCACCCACCACCCAGGGAGGCGCCGGGCACACCCATGCCCGGCCCAGGACCGCCCACCGCTCTTACCACCAGAACCCGCCCCACCCGCCCCACACGCACCCCACGTCCCCCTTTCGAGTTCAGATCACCGCACTCCCCGGCCACGCCACCGGAAACCCCGACAAGCTGGCATGCCCACCCATGCCCGCACGCCGCACCCGAAGGCCCCGCCCCGATGCCCACCCCGCCCCTCGCCGGCGCCACCACCGGCCCCGACGCCCTCCGCCCCCTCCTCGACACCGTCCTCACCGCACTCCAGGACGGCGCCCGACAACGCGGCGGACCCCTCCCCACCGGCGGACCCGACACCGTCACCCACCACACCCGCACCACCACCCACCCCCTCATCCCCGACCATGGCACCGGCCCCCACGAAGCCCTCCGCACCCTCGTCACCGCCCTCGCCCAAGGTGCCGCAGACCCCGCACACCCCCTCTGCACCGCCCACCTCCACACCCCGCCCCTCGCCCTCGCCACCGCCGCCGACCTCGCCGCCTCCGCCCTCAACCCCTCCATGGACTCCTGGGACCAGGCACCCGCCGCCTCCACCCTCGAAACCGACACCACCACCGCCCTCGCCGCCGAGATCTACCCCCACCACCCCACACCCGACGCACTCATCACCACCGGCGGCACCGAATCCAACCAACTCGCCCTCCTCCTCGCCCGCGAACGCAACGGCCCCGTCCAGACCATCCACGCCGCCAACGCCCACCACAGCATCCCCCGCGCCGCCTGGCTCCTCGGCCTCCCCGAACCCCTCGTCATCCCCGCCCCCACCGGCGTCATGGACCCCACCGCACTCCACGACACCCTCACCCGCCACCACCACCGCCCCCTCCTCGTCACCGCCACCGCAGGCACCACCGACACCGGCCGAATCGACCCCCTCACCCACATCGCCGACCTCTGCACCACCCACGGCGCCGAACTCCACATCGACGCCGCCTACGGCGGACCCCTCCTCCTCAGCCCCACCCACCGACACAAACTCCACGGACTCGACCGCGCCCACAGCGTCACCCTCGACCTCCACAAACTCGGCTGGCAACCCGCACCCGCAGGCATCCTCGCCGTCCCCCACCACACCCACCTCCACCCCCTCCACCACCACGCCCCCTACCTCAACGCCGACGACGACACCCGAGCCGGCCTCCCCGACCTCCTCGGCCGCTCCCTGCGCACCACCCGCCGCCCCGACACCCTCAAAATCGCCGTCACCCTCAAAGCCCTCGGCCGCGACGGACTCGCCCACCTCATCGACCACACCCTCGCCACCGCCCACCACCTCGCCGACCTCATCACCAAAACCCCCACCCTCGACCTCTACGACCACCCCACCATCAGCACCGTCCTCTTCCGCCCCACCGACGCCACCGACCACACCGTCGCCACCATCCGCCGCACCCTCCTCACCCGAGGCCACGCCGTCCTCGGCCGCGCCCACGCCGACAACCGCCTCTGGCTCAAAGCCACCCTCCTCAACCCCCACACCACCCCCCACGACCTCCACACCCTCCTCGACCTCGTCCACCACCTCACCCACGAACTCACGAAAGGCGACACCCCCCGATGACCGACCGACCCACCCCCCGACCCGACCAGCCCCACGACCTCGTCGGCATCGGCATCGGCCCCTTCAACCTCTCCCTCGCCGCACTCGCCCACGGCCTCCCCACCGACCGCCCCCTCACCACCGCCTTCTACGAACAACGCCCCGCCTTCCACTGGCACCCCGGCCTCCTCATCGACGGAGCCACCCTCCAAGTCCCCTTCCTCGCCGACCTCGTCACCCTCGCCGACCCCACCAACCCCTGGACCTTCCTCAACTACCTCCGCACCCGCGACCGCCTCTACCCCTTCTACTTCGCCGAGCACTTCCACATCCAACGAGCCGAATACGACGCCTACTGCCGCTGGGTCACCCACCAACTCCCCGCACTCCACTTCAACCACCAGGTCGACGCCATCCGCTGGAACGACCGGCACCACTGCTTCGAAGTCGACTACACCCGACTCGACGCCGACGGAGAAGCCGAAGCCCTCGGCCGCACCCACACCCGCAACATCGCCCTCGGCATCGGCACCGAACCCCACATCCCCCAACCCCTCCAACCCCTCACCGAAGACCCCACCACCCCCGTCATCCACTCCGCCGACTACCTCCACCACCGGCAAACCCTCCTCGACGCCGGACACATCACCGTCATCGGCTCAGGACAATCCGGCGCCGAAATCTTCCTCGACCTCATCCGCGCCCGCCCCACCGGCCACGAAAACCTCCACTGGCTCGCCCGCACCCCCGCCTTCGCCCCGATGGAATACTCCAAACTCGGCCTCGAACACTTCACCCCCGACTACACCCACTACTTCCACGCCCTCCCCGAAACCACCCGCGACACCCTCGCCCCCCACCAATGGCAACTCCACAAAGGCATCGACACCGACACCATCGCCACCATCCACGACGAGCTCTACCGCCGCACCCTCCACGGCGGCTGGCCCGACGCCACCCTCACCCCCGGCGTCACCGTCCACACCGCGCAACGCACCCCAGACCACCGCATCCGACTCCACCTCGAACACACCCAACAGAACACCCGCACCACCCTCACCACCGACGCCGTCGTCCTCGCCACCGGCTACCACGAACGCCCCCTCGACCACATCCTCACCGCACTCACCCCCCACCTCCACCGCGACACCTCCGAACGCCCCCTCATCGACCACCACTTCCGCCTCGAACTCGACCCCGCCATCACCGGCAACATCTACGTACAGAACGCCGAACGCCACACCCACGGCGTCGGCGCCCCCGACCTCGGACTCGCCGCCTGGCGCAGCGCCACCATCCTCAACCACCTCACCGGCGCCAACCCCTACCCCCTCCCACAACGCACCGCCTTCACCACCTTCGGACTCACCCCCCGAACCACCACCGTCCCCACCCAGAACCCCGACCGCGTCCCCCTCACCCAGAACAACTGACCACACCGCCCCACCCCCCACCACACAAGGCGGCCGCCCCTCCCGAAGGAGAAGACGGCCGCCACCCGCACACAACGGAAAACCCCGGCGCCCACCGGAGACCGACCCATCCTCAGAACACCGGCACACCATCCCGCGTCAGACGCCAGTCCACCGACGCGAACAGCGCCGCGTCCACCGAACCCTTCGCCCGCACCCACGCGATGATCGTGTTACGGATCTCCTCCGAATTCGCCCACACCTGCTTGGCGCCCGCCACATGCGGGAAATTGCCCCCACCACTCGCCCGGTAGTTGTTCACCGCCAGCACGAACTCCGCCGCAGGATCGACCGGCTTCCCCTCGAACGACAGATTCACAATCCTCGAACCACTCGGCTTCGCGATGTCGATCTCATACGTCAGACCCGACACCGCGTCATAGTTGTAATCCGGGATGCCCTCCGCATTCGTCAGCCTCGACGTATCCACCGGAGCCCCCGCCGCCGTCTGCACGTAATAACGCGCCGAGAACTCCAGATACTCACGAATCTGCGCCCCCGTCATCAGACGCGCCTCCAGCGTGTTCTCGAAAGGATAAAGACCCGCCGCATCCTTGATCGTCACATCCCCGGCCGGAATCCGCGCCGTACGCGAGAAACACGAAGCCTGCGACAACACCGGAAGCGACGCATACGCGCCACCCGCCAACGCCTCCCGCACCGTCTCCGTCTGAACGACATTGATCAGATCGATGATCGGCTCGTCCTTCCACGCCGCCTCGGCCGTCGACATCGCCTCCGTCGACCCGCCGATGACCTGATTGACATACGCCACCACCTTCCGGTGCTCAGCCGCCAACAAACCGGTGATCTTCGGATCCTCGTCCACCGTGTTCGAATTCAGCACCCGCGAACCCGCCCGCTCCACGACCCAACGACCCCGCTCCCACACCAGGTCGAAGTCGAACAACGTCAGCCGCTGCCCCCACTTCAACGGCTCCGACAACACCACCCGCCGGCCTGTCCGCCTGTTCTCCACGAAATACTCGGGAATCTCCAGATGCGCATGCCCCACCAGAATCGCGTCGATCCCCGGCACCTGCTCCGCCACCAGCGCCGCCGCATTCTCGACATACGGCACCTGATCCCCGTACGACGACGTACCACTCGTCCCCGAATGCGCCGACACGATCACCACATCCGCACCCATGGACCGCAACCTCGGCACGAACTTCGCCGCCTGCTCCTCCAGACCGGGAAACACCATCTTCCCGCCCACATTCGCCTTGTCCCAGATCGCGACCCCCGGATTCGTCAGACCCAGAACCGCCACCCGCACATCCCGCCCCTGCGGCGTACGCAACCGCTTGATCACATACGGCGCGAACGCCGGCCGCAACGACTTCGCATCCAACGCGTTCGCACCCAGCAGCGGAAAATCACACTGCTCCTCGAACTTCCGCAGCACCGGAATACCGTAATTGAACTCATGGTTGCCCAACGCCGCCGCGTCATAACCGATCGCGTTCATCGCCCGAGCCATCGGATGCACCGGACCACGCCGCGCCGTGATCGGATCGACCTTCGCGTAGTAATACGACAACTGAGTGCCCTGGATCGTGTCACCCGCGTCGATCAACAGCGTATTGCCCCGCCCCCTCTCACGACGCACCCGCTCCACCAACGTGGAGATCTTCGCCAGACCCACATCGTTGTGGTCCTTGTCGTCGAACTCCGCATCCGTGAAGTAATCCCAGTTGAACACGTTCCCATGCAGATCCGTCGTCCCCATCACGGTGAACGAATACCGCTTCGACCCACGCCCATGACCCCCGCCGGCCACCTCCCCACGACCACCGGCCACCGCGGGAGCAGCGGAACCACCCACCACCGCCACCCCCGCACCGGCCGCCGACGTACCCAGGAACGCCCTACGATTCAGCGGCATCTCGTCTCCCACATCCCAGTTCTCATACAGCTCGGACCCAGACCTCGAACAACCCGTCACACGCGCCGACGCGCACAACGCGCGTAGATGATGACGCACCGGCCACACCCCGCAACACCCCCCGCGGGTTTCAAAACGATGACCACCCGCTGTCGCACCCGGATGCCACAGTGGACCCATGACCGACACCCCCGCCCCCTACGGCACCCCCGACCACCCCCGCGTCGCCGTCCGAGGCGAAGCCCGCCTCGAAGTCGACCCCGAAACCGCCCACATCGGCATCACCGTCACCGCCCGAGGCAAAGACCGCCGCGCCGCCCTCGACGACCTCACCCGCCGCAACAACACCGTCCTCGACCTCGCCCGCTCCTACGGACCCGCCGTGGAGAAACTCGAAACCGGCGCCCTCTCCATCACCCCCGAACTCACCAAACACAACCGCGACGAGAAAATCCGCGCCTACCACGGCCGCGCCCACATCACCGCCGTCCTCAACGACTTCACCGCCCTCGGCGAACTCACCACCCGCATCGCCGACCTCGACATGACCAGCGTCATCGGCCCCTGGTGGTCCCTCCGCCCCGACTCACCCGCCCACGCCCGCGCCCGCCGCCAAGCCGTCCACGAAGCCGTCCAGCGCGCCCGCGAATACGCCGAAGCCCTCGGCTCCCACCTCACCGCCCTCGTCGAACTCGCCGACCTCGGCGCCGAGAACACCCCGCCGACCCCACACCTCCCCGCCGGCCCCGGCGGCATCCGAAGCCGCGCCGGCTACGGCGCCGCACCCGAACCCGCCCCCGCCCTCGACCTCGAACCACAACGCCAGACCGTCTACGCCCAGGTGAACGCCCGCTTCATCATGTCGCCGCCGGAACTCTGAGAAAACACCCGCGAAGAACGAGAACCCGCCGGGGGACCGCCAGGGAGAACGCTCATCCGAGCACCCCGGCGCCCACTTCAACACTTGTCAACAACCCTTCATCCAAAGGACGTTGAGTAGTCACGCACGGCCAATGGGCTACCCGTAGGTAAGGTCTAGGGTCGAACCATGCGCCGAGCCAAAATCGTTTGCACCCTGGGCCCCGCCACCACCTCGTACGAGCAGATCAAGGCCCTCGTCGAGGCGGGCATGGACATCGCCCGCCTCAACCTCAGCCACGGCACCTACGACGACCACGAACAGCGCTACCGCCGCGTGCGCAAGGCCGCCGACGAGACCGGACGCAGCATCGGCATCCTCGCCGACCTTCAAGGCCCGAAGATCCGCCTCGGACGCTTCCGCGAAGGCCCCGTACTCCTTGAACGCGGCGACACCTTCACCATCACCGTCGAACCCATGGAGGGCGACCGCCACACCTGCGGCACCACCTACGACGGCCTCGCCGCCGACGTCACCCCCGGCGAACGCATCCTCGTCGACGACGGCCGCGTCACCCTCGAAGTCACCGCGGTCGACGGCCCCCGCGTCCACACCACCGTCGTCGAAGGCGGCATGGTCTCCGACCACAAGGGACTCAACCTCCCTGGCGTAGCCGTCTCCGTCCCCGCCCTCTCCGACAAGGACATCGAAGACCTCCGCTGGGCCCTGCGCACCGGCGCCGACGTCATCGCCCTCTCCTTCGTCCGCAGCGGACGCGACATCGAGGACGTCCACCGCGTCATGGACGAGGAAGGCATCCGCCTCCCCGTCATCGCCAAGATCGAGAAGCCCCAGGCCGTCGAGAACATCGACGGCATCGTCGCCGCCTTCGACGGCATCATGGTCGCCCGCGGCGACCTCGGCGTCGAAATGCCCCTGGAACAGGTCCCGATCGTCCAGAAGCGCGCCGTCAAACTCGCCAAGCGCAACGCCAAGCCGGTCATCGTCGCCACCCAGATGCTCGACTCGATGATCGACAACTCCCGCCCCACCCGCGCCGAGGCGTCCGACGTCGCGAACGCCGTCATCGACGGCACGGACGCTGTGATGCTGTCCGGCGAGACCAGCGTCGGCCGGTACGCCGTCGAGACGGTCCGCACGATGGCCCGCATCGTCGAGGCCGCCGAGGAGGACATCCTCGCCAAGGGCCTCACCCCCCTCACCGACCGCAACAAGCCCCGCACCCAGGGCGGCGCGGTGGCCCGGGCGGCGGCCGAGATCGGCGACTTCCTGGGCGCCAAGTTCCTCGTCGCCTTCACCCAGAGCGGCGACACCGTCAGGCGCCTGTCCCGCTACCGTTCGCCCATCCCGCTCCTGGCCTTCACCCCGGACCCGGCCACCCGTTCCCAGCTGAACCTGACCTGGGGCGTCGAGACCTTCCTGGGCCCGCAGGTCGATTCGACGGACGCGATGGTGGCCCAGGTCGACGAGGAACTGCTGAAGATCGGCCGCTGCCAGGTGGGCGACGTCGTCGTCATCACGGCCGGCTCCCCGCCGGGGGTCCCGGGCTCGACGAACCTGGTCCGGGTGCACCGCATCGGGGAGGACGACGGCGCGAGGTAGGCCCCTCAGTACTTCGGCCCGACGTGGGCGTCCATGAGCGCGACGGACGCCCGTCGGGCGACGGAGATGTTGTACGGGTCGCTGCCGCGTGCGAGGGTCGTCCACTGAACGCCCACAGCGCTGAGCGCGTCGCCGAGCAGCCCGCGAATGTCGTCCGATTTGTTGGCGAACATGTACCGGCCGTATTCGTATCGCTTCCGCTCACCGGCGACGAGGCGCGTGGTCCAGTTGGTGATGCGGCAGCCATCGGAGTGGATGAGTCCCCGGATGAGCATCCAGGGATTGGCGGCGACAATTCCTTGCTGCCACGCCTCCAGCGTGATTACGCGCTCGTGCTTTTTCCCCGAGCCGTGCTGAGGAAACAGGCAGGGCAGGTGTTTCGAGTAGACCTTGATGTCGTGGGACCCGGCCTTGCGGACCCGGCACGTGGCATTGGCCGGGAACACTCTGCGCAAGGCTGCCTCGGCCTCGTCCTGAATGCCTGGCCAGGCGTCGTCAAGGGTGATCGCAAGGCTCGGTGCCCGGTGCTGTGCGTACCGGCTCACGTAGCCGTCACCCAGGTAGAGGCCCAGCAGATAGGCGTAGGCGGGCTCGTCGAGGTCGACGCCGTCGCACCGATGGCATGTCGGGTTGTGCGAGCCCGGGCATTCGCCTCGTCCGGCGCGATCCATATGGAGCCAGTACGAGACGGTGCCGCGAGGAACGTTGAGTTGGCGCGCGACGTCGGCGCCTTTCGCGCCGGACCTGAGAAGGGCGAGTGCTCTTTGGCGTACTTCGGTACCGTGTAACTTCACATTGCCACTCTGGGCGCTATCACGTGGTCGTGAGAAGAAAAGAGCGGATGTTCACGAGAACGGGAACATCCGCTTTGTAAAATGGTGCCGGGTATGGGATTCGAACCCACACGTCCTTTCGGACAGAGGTGTTTGAGACCTCCGCGTCAACCAGTTGCGCCAACCCGGCAGGGTGACCGGTCAGCAGTGTACCTGGTGCTGGAAGCGGACGTCAGGTAGGTAGGCTGCTTTGCAGCAGTACGTGCCTTGAAAAAGAGGAGCCCCGTGACCACGCCCGAGTCGCCCCAGCCCGTCGCCGACGACGACAAGTCGCACGTTCCGCCGCTGACGACCCGTGTCGTCATCGCAGAGGACGAGGCGCTCATCCGTCTCGACCTCAAAGAGATGCTGGAGGAAGAGGGCTACACGGTCGTCGGGGAGGCCGGGGACGGGCAGCGGGCGGTCGAGCTGGCCCGGGAACACCGCCCGGACCTGGTCATCCTGGACGTGAAGATGCCGGTCCTGGACGGCATCTCCGCCGCGGAGAAGATCTCCGAGGAGTCGATCGCGCCCGTCCTGATGCTGACCGCGTTCTCGCAGCGGGATCTGGTCGAGCGGGCCCGGGACGCCGGGGCGATGGCGTATCTGGTGAAGCCGTTCAGCAAGAGCGACGTGGTGCCGGCGATCGAGATGGCGGTGTCGCGGTTCGCGGAGCTGAAGGCGCTGGAGACCGAGGTCGCGGATCTCGCGCAGCGGCTGGAGACGCGGAAGCTGGTGGACCGGGCGAAGAGCATTCTGCAGACGGACTACGGCCTGTCGGAGCCCGCCGCCTTCCGGTGGATCCAGAAGACGTCGATGGACCGGCGGATGTCCATGCAGCAGCTGGCGCAGGCGTTGATCGAGGACGCGGCGGAGAAGAAGGCCGCGGAGAAGGAGAAGAAGGACGGCGAGTAGTCCGTCCGGATGTGCGCGCGGGAGAGGCCCGCACCCGTGTTCTCGCGGGTGCGGGCCTCTTCGCGTGGCCCGTCGTGCTTCGCGTGCCCGTCGTACGGAGCCGTCGTACGGGACCGTCGTGCGGACCGGTCCGTGGGCCGGGCGCGGTGGTCAGTCCTCGCCGAGGTAGGCCTTGCGGACGGACTCGTCGTGGAGGAGGTCCGCGCCGGTGCCGGAGAGGACGATTCTGCCGACCTCCATGACGTGGCCCTGGTCCGCGAGGGAGAGCGCGGCCTGGGCGTTCTGCTCGACGAGCAGGATGGTGGTGCCCTGGGCCTTGAGTTCGGCGATGGTCTCCATGATCTTCTGCATCATGATGGGGGAGAGGCCCATGGAGGGCTCGTCGAGCATGAGGAGTTTGGGCCGGCACATGAGGGCTCTGCCCATGGCGAGCATCTGCTGTTCGCCGCCCGAGAGGGTGCCGGCGGCCTGTCTGCGGCGTTCCCCGAGGATGGGGAAGAGGTCGTAGGCGCGCTGGATGTCCTGTTCGATGCCGTCCTTGTCGTTGCGGAGGTAGGCGCCGAGCTGGAGGTTCTCGGTGATCGTCAGCCGGGGGAAGATGTGGCGTCCCTCGGGGGAGTGGGCGAGGCCCAGGGAGACGATCTTGTGGGCGGGGACGTCGCCGATGGGCTGTCCGTCGAAGACGATGCTGCCGCCGGCCGGTTTGAGCAGCCCGGAGAGGGTGCGCAGGGTGGTGGTCTTGCCGGCGCCGTTGGTGCCGATGAGGGTGACGATCTGGCCGGCTTCGACGGTGAAGGAGATGCCTTTGACGGCTTCGATCTTGCCGTAGGCGACGCGGAGGTCCTCGACCTTCAGCAGTGCGGTCATCGAGTGTCCTCCTCCTGGGTGCCGGTGGTGCCGGTGGTGCCGGTGGCGCCGGGCGTGGTGTCGGCGGTGGTGTCCGGGGCGCCGGCGGTTTCGGTGGCGCCGGTGGTGCGGTCCGTTCGGTGGGCGTCGGCTTCGGCGGCTGCGACCTCGGCGGCTTCTTCGGCGCCGGGGGCGCCTTCGAAGGGGGTGCCGAGGTAGGCGGCGACGACGCGTTCGTCGCTCTGGACGACGTCGGCGGTGCCTTCGACGAGTTTCTCGCCCTGGACGAGGACGGCGACGCGGTCGCAGAGGTTGAAGATGAACCGCATGTCGTGCTCGATGACGAGGACGGCGATGCCCCGGTCGCGGATGGCGAAGATGAGTTCTTCGGTGACGCGGGTTTCCTGGGGGTTCATACCGGCGGTGGGCTCGTCGAGGAGCAGGAGGCCGGGTTCGCTGGCGAGGGCGCGGGCGATCTCCAGTTTGCGCTGGTCTCCGTAGGGGAGGTTGCGCGCGAGGTGGTCGGCCTTGTCGGCGAGGCCGGTGAACTCCAGGAGTTCCATGGCGCGTTCGCGGCTGGCGTGCTCGGCCCGGGTGAAGCCGGGGAGGCGCAGGAGGGCGGACCAGAGTCCTTCTTCGGTGCGGGTGTGGCGTCCGACGAGGACGTTTTCCAGGACGGTCATGTTGGCGAAGAGCCGGATGTTCTGGAAGGTGCGGGCGATGCCGGCCTGGGTGACGAGGTGGGGTTTGGGCGGCAGGACGGTGCCCTGGTAGCTGACCGTGCCTTCGGTGGGGACGTAGAGGCCGGTGAGGCAGTTGAAGAAGGTGGTCTTGCCGGCGCCGTTGGGGCCGATGAGGCCGACGATCTCGCCCTGGTTGACGGTGAGGTCGACGCCGCGTACGGCGGTGAGGCCGCCGAAGCGCATGGTGACCCCGTTGGCGTCGAGGACGGTGGTGGTTCCCCGCTGGGTCGTGGTGGTGGTCATGGTGGTCACGCCCCCGCCTTGGCGATGCCGGCGCCGGTTTCGGCGGGTTGCCGTGGTTCCGGTGCGTCGGGTTCGTCGGTCTCGTGGAATTCGAGCTGCTTCCTGCGGTCGGCGACGAGGCCCTCGGGGCGCAGGCGCATGAGGAGGATGAGTGCGACGCCGAAGAGGAAGAGCTGGTAGTCCTGCATGAACTGGAGTTTGGCCGGGATGAGGTAGAGGAGTGCGGCGCCGACGAGGGGTCCGCTGAGGGTTCCCATGCCGCCGAGGATGACGGCGGCGAGGAGGAAGGCGGAGTTGGGGGGTACGGAGCCGGCGAACTGGTATTGCTCGGGTGTCACGGTGTAGTTGACGTGTGCCTGGACGGTTCCGGCGAGTCCGGCGAGGGTGGCGCCGAGGGCGAAGGCGAGGAGTTTGAGGCGGAAGGCGTTGATGCCCATGGCGGTGGCGGCGGTTTCGTCCTCGCGGATGGCGACCCAGGCGCGGCCGATGCGGGATTCTCCGGAGCGGCGGAAGACGAGGACGACGACGGCGGTGACGATGAGCATGAGCAGGTAGTAGTTGGCGGACCTGCCGAGGGTGAAGCCGAGGACGTCGTGTTTGAGGCCGAAGTCGAAGCCGAAGAATTTGAGGTCGGGGATGCTGGGGATGCCCTGGGAGCCGTTGGTGAGGTCGGGGCCGCTGTTGCCGTTGAGGTTGTTGACGGTGAGGCGGAAGATCTCTCCGAATCCGAGGGTGACGATGGCGAGGTAGTCGCCGCGGAGTCGGAGGGTGGGTGCGCCGATGAGTACGCCGAAGACGAGTGAGGCGGCGGCGCCGGTGAGTACGGCGGCCCAGAAGGGGAATTCGACGCCGATGGCGGACATGGTGGAGCCGGAGACCAGGGCTGCGGCGTAGGCGCCGACGCCGAGGAAGGCGACGTATCCGAGGTCGAGGAGGCCGGCGAGGCCGACGACGACGTTGAGGCCGAGTGCGACGGTGCCGAAGATGAGGATGTTGGCGCCGATGAGCGCGTATTCCTCTTTCTGCTGGGTGAAGGGGAAGCAGACGGCGGCGACGAGGGCGGCGGTGAGGGTGATGTTGCGGTGCTTGGCGGTGAGTGCGGTGAGGCGGGAGACGAGTCCGGCGCGGTGGAGTGCGGTGAAGGCGAAGCCGGTGGTGATGAGGAAGCCGATGAAGAGTTCGGTGTAGTCGGTGTCGATGCCGTAGCTGAAGATGTGGAGGCCGATGCCGAACGCGGCGACGATGATGAGGATTTCGGCCCAGTCGGGGAGGGTTCTGGGGCGGGGTGCGGTGGGGGCGCGGAGGCTGTCGCGGAAGCGTTCCCAGGCGGTGGTGCGGGTGTGGGGCTGGTCGGCGGGGAGGCCGAGGGCGGCGAGGGCGGTGATGAGTGCGCCGATGCCGCTGATCCAGGCGCCGGGTTCGAGGTTGACGAGTCCGCCGAGGTTGTAGGAGATGGCGCCGAGGGCGTAGCCGGTGGTGCCGAGGGTGCCGAGGGCGAGGAGGCGGACGGGGCTGTTGGTGCCGCCGGGGGTGAGCCAGCCCAGGCCGCGGATGTCGTATCCGGAGAGGGTGTAGAGGAGGGTGAGTGCGGCACCGGTGAGGGTGAGGACCTGGAGGCCGCCGGGGTAGCCGTCGACGGTGAGGTCGCCGGGGAATTCCTTGGTCCAGGTCCAGGCGAGGAAGGTGCCGGCGAGGGTGAGTGCGGCGCCGGCGAGGGTGGCGATGCGGGCCGCCGCGGTGGGGATGGGGAGGAGGGGGGTGGTGGTGTGGTTGGTGGTCATGGGTATCACGCCCGATCCGCGACGCGTTCGCCGAGCAGGCCTTGGGGCCGGAGGAGGAGGACGACGATGAGGAGGACGAAGGCCCATACGTCCTTCCAGGCGCCGCCGCCGAAGAGTTCCATGCCGGGGACGTCGCTCATGTAGCCGGTGGCGAGGGATTCGGCGATGCCGAGGACGACGCCGCCGAGCATGGCGCCGTAGATGTTTCCGATGCCGCCGAGTACGGCTGCGGTGAAGGCTTTGAGGCCCATGATGAAGCCCATTTTGAAGCCGATCTGGCCGTTCTTGAGTCCGTAGGCGACGGCGGCGACGGCGGCGAAGGCGGCACCGATGGCGAAGGCCATGACGATGATGCGGTCGGTGTTGATGCCCATGAGCTTGGCGGTGTCGGGGTCCTGGCTGGTGGCTTGCATGCCGCGGCCGAGGCGGGTTCTGGAGACGAAGAGGCCGAGGGCGATCATGCAGATGGGGGCGGTGATGAGGACGAAGAGGTCGCCGCGTTGGACGTGGGCGCCGAGGATGTCGAAGGCTTCGCCCTTGAACTGGGGGAAGGAGCGGTCCTTCTTGGCGTCGGGGTACCACTTCCAGATGGCTTGCTGGAGGGCGAGGGAGAGTCCGATCGCGGTGATGAGGGGGGCGAGTCGGGGGGCGCCTCTGAGGGGGCGGTAGGCGAAGCGTTCTGCGGCGGTGCCGACGGCGACGGAGCATATGACGCCGCCGATGATCATGAGTGGGATGATCGCGAGGAGGGAGACGCCGGCCGGCATCCAGAGGTACACGGTGAGAGCTCCGAAGCCTCCGATCATGAAGATCTCGCCGTGGGCGAAGTTGATGAGCTGGATGATTCCGTAGACCATCGTGTAGCCGATCGCGATGAGTCCGTACATCGCGCCGAGGATGAGTCCATTGGCCAGCTGTTGCGGCAGTTCGTTCACCGCAGGGCCTCCGTGGAGTGGTTCGGATATGGCACCGCGCGGGGCGCTGGTGGCGCTCCCGCGCGGTCTGGGTCAGTTGGGGTTGCCCGGGAGGGCGGGGGTGGTCAGGGCTTGTAGACCTCGCTGATCTTGGAGATCCACTTGCCGCCGTCGACCTGGTAGGCGGTCATCATGGTGTTGGTGGTGTCGCCGAACTCGTCGAAGGAGACGGGGCCGGTGACGCCGTCGAACTTGACCTTGGCCATGGCGTCGAGGACCTTGGCGCGGAGGTCGTCGGGGGCCTTGCCGTTGTTGTCGGCGACGGCGATCTTGACGGCTTCGATGATCGACCAGGTGGCGTCGTAGGTGCCGCCGCCGTAGGCCTCGTAGGCGTCCTTGTATCCGGCGGTCTTGTAGTCGGCGATGAACTTCTTGGCGGAGTCGAGTTCTTCGACGGGCTTGCCGACGGAGGTGGCGATGTCGCCCTGGGCCTTCTTGTTGAGCTTGATGAAGTCGGCGCTGTACATGCCGTCGCCGCCCATGAGGGGGATCTGGACGCTGTCCTTGAGCTGCTGGCTCAGGGGTGCGCCGGCGGGGTATTCGCCGCCGTAGTAGACGGCTTTGGCGCCGGACTTCTTGACCTTGGTGACGACGGCGTTGAAGTCGCGGTCGTCGGGGTTGACGTGGTCGGTGCCGACGATCTTGCCGCCGAGGGCGGTGAAGGTGTTCTTGAAGGAGGCGGCGAGGCCGGCGCCGTAGGGCTTCTGGTCGTCGATGAGGTAGACCTGGTTGATCTTCGCGTTGTTGTAGAGGTACTTCGCGGCGAAGGCGCCCTGGATCTGGTCGGTGGTGGCGGTGCGGAAGTAGGTCTTGTAGGGGCGCTTCTTGTCGCCGGTCTTCCAGTTCTCGCCCTGGGTGAGTTCGGTGCCGGTGTTGGCGGGGGAGACCTGGGTGAGGCCGGCGTCGTTGAGGGGCTTCTGCATCGACTGGGAGACGCCGGAGTTGAGGGGGCCGACGACGCCGACGACGGTGTCGTCGTCGATGAACTTCTGGGCGTTCTGCTGGCCGACGGAGGGCTGGGCCTGGTCGTCGAGGGGCTTGACCTCGAAGGTGATGCCGGGGACGGTCTTTTCCTTGTTGGCCGTCTTGGCGGCGAGTTCGGCGGAGTTCTTGATGCCGAGGCCGAGGGCGGAGAGGTCGCCGGTGATGGGCGCGTCGACGCCGATGACGACGGTCTTGGTGTCGCCGCCGCCGCTGTTGTTGCTGTCGTCGCGCGACCCGCAGGCGGTGAGTGTCAGTGCTCCGGTGGTGAGCACTGTGGTGAGTATGAGGAGTGATCGGTGTCGCACGAAAGGTCCTTTCCCTGGCGCGGCCTCCTCTGCTTGAGGTGCCGTGTGGTTCGCCGGGCCGTACGGGTGGTACAGGGCCGTGCTGGGTGACGCGCCCGGCGGCGCGGTGACTGGCCGTGACTCTAGGCGTAGGTGTGGGGGTGGGGGGTGGGTCCGCCGCAGGATGTGACTTTCTTGTTATGCCGTTGAGCAAGGCTTGAGGTGGCTGTGCGGACATGTACGGCTTTTACCGGCTGGTGAAAGTGACCGCATGGTGAGAACTCCCAGCTCTGCTAAGGGGCTTGAGCAGATCTTGGTGCTGTCGCCGGGTGATGGGCGGGTGGGGCGCCGGGGTGGGGTGTGGTGGGGTTTTCGGGTGTTCGCGGGGGTGGCCGGGGGTGTTGCGCAGTGGCCTGCACCCACCGCATCGCCGTTACTCTGCGTGACATTGGGGGTGGTGTGGTTGACGCGGTGTTGCGCGTGCGGGTGGCGCCTCGTGGCGGGATCCGGGCGCCGGTCGGGTGGTTCAATGCGCCTTGTGATCAAGGATGTTGATCGTTTCGGTCGCTCAACTGGGCGGTGAAGTACGGGAGTTGCGGGAGAAATGGGACTGCCCGGCCGGATGGTGATCCGGTCGGGCAGTGGTGCCGGCGGTGTGCCGTGCGGTGGGTGGTGCGGTGGGTTGTGTTTCGGTCAGGCGGCGTCGGGGCGGGGCGCGTCGCGGAGCAGGCAGGTGAGGCGGGCGGTGCAGATCCGCTTGTCGTGCTCGTCGGTGATGACGATCTCGTAGGTGGCGGTGGACCGGCCGCGGTGTACGGGGGTGGCGACGCCGGTGACGAGTCCGCTGCGCACGCCCCGGTGGTGGGTGCAGTTCAGGTCGACGCCGACGGCGATCTTGGCGGTGCCGCCGTGGAGCATGGCGCCGACCGAGCCGAGGGTCTCGGCGAGGACGGCGGAGGCGCCGCCGTGGAGCAGTCCGTAGGGCTGGGTGTTGCCCTCGACGGGCATGGTGCCGACGACGCGGTCGGCGCAGGCTTCGACGAGGGTGACGCCCATGCGTTCGCCGAGGTGGCCGGCGGAGAAGAGGGCGGGGAGGTCGACGCCGAGTTCGGCGTACTCGTCGATGATCTCCTGGGGGAACGTGGGTGTGGTGTGCTCGCCCATGGTGTCCGGCTCCGATCGTCTGCGGGGCGCGTGGCCTCGGTGTTGTCTCTGCGTCGTTCATATCAGACGACTGAGCGGGCGCTTAGGTCGTTTGCCGTGCGACGGCACGGCCCCGGTACGGGCGGGAGCCGTGCCGGGGCCGTCTCGCGCGGGGCGGGGGCGGGGGCCGGGGCGGGAGGCGGGCGGCCCGGCCGGCGCCCCGGGGGTCACCGCCGGGTGTTCTCGAAGCGCACGACGACGGACTTGCTGGCGGGGGTGTTGCTGGTGTCGGCGGTGGCGTCGAGGGGGACCAGCACATTGGTCTCCGGGTAGTAGGCGGCCGCGCAGCCGCGGGCGGTCGGGTAGTGCACGACGCGGAAGCCGGGGGCGCGGCGTTCCACGCCGTCCTTCCATTCGCCGACGAGGTCGGTGTACGCGCCGTCGGCGAGGCCGAGGTCGCGGGCGTCGTCGGGGTTGACCAGGACGACGCGGCGGCCGCCCTTGACTCCCCGGTAGCGGTCGTCGAGTCCGTAGATCGTGGTGTTGTACTGGTCGTGCGAGCGCAGGGTCTGCAACAGGAGCCTGCCTTCCGGGAGTTCGGGGAACTCGACGGGGGCGGCGGTGAAGTTGGCCCGGCCGGTGGCGGTGGGGAAGCGGCGTTCGTCGCGCGGGGGGTGGGGGAGGGTGAAGCCGCCGGGGTGGGCGATGCGGGCGTTGAAGTCCTCGAAGCCGGGGACGACGCGGGAGACGCGGTCGCGGATCGTCGCGTAGTCCTTCTCGAACTCCTCCCAGGGAGTGGCCGATCCGGGGCCGAGGACGGCGCGGGCGAGGCGGGCGACGATGGCGGGCTCGGAGAGCAGGTGCGGGCTCGCGGGGGTGAGGTTGCCCCGGGAGGCGTGGACCATGCCCATGGAGTCCTCGACCGTGACGAACTGCCTGCCGCTCGCCTGGACGTCCTTGTCGGTGCGGCCCAGCGTGGGCAGGATCAGGGCCCGGGTTCCGGTGACCGCGTGGGAGCGGTTGAGTTTGGTGGAGACGTGGACGGTGAGGCGGGCCCGGCGCATGGCGGCCTCGGTGACGTCGGTGTCGGGGGTGGCGGCGACGAAGTTCCCGCCCATGGCGAGGAAGACCTTGGCGTCGCCGTCGCGCAGGGCGCGGATGGAGCGGACGACGTCGTAGCCGTGGTGGCGGGGCGAGGTGATCGAGAATTCCTTGTCGAGGGCGTCGAGGAAGGCGGCCGGGGGCCTTTCGAAGATGCCCATGGTGCGGTCGCCCTGGACGTTGGAGTGGCCGCGCACGGGGCAGACGCCGGCGCCGGGGCGGCCGATGGCGCCGCGCAGCAGGAGGAGGTTGACGATCTCGCGGATGGTCGGCACGGAGTGCTTGTGCTGGGTGAGGCCCATGGCCCAGCAGACGACGGTGCGTTTTGAGGCGAGGATCATCGCCAGGGCCTGTTCGACGGCGGTGCGGTCGAGGCCGGTGGCGGTGAGGGTCTCGTCCCAGTCGGCGTCGCGTGCGGCGGCGGCGAACTCCTCGTAGCCGTGGGTGTGTTCCCGGACGAAGGCTTCGTCGACGGCGCCGTCGGTCCGGAGGATCAGCTTGTTGAGGAGGCGGAAGAGGGCCTGGTCGCCGCCGATGCGGATCTGCAGGAAGAGGTCGGTGAGGGGGGTGCCCCTGAGCATGCCGCGCGGGGTCTGGGGGTTCTTGAAGCGTTCGAGTCCGGCCTCGGGCAGCGGGTTGACCGAGATGATCCGGGCGCCCGCGGTCTTGGCCTTCTCCAGGGCGGAGAGCATCCGGGGGTGGTTGGTGCCGGGGTTCTGTCCGGCGACGATGATCAGGTCGGCCTGGTGGAGGTCCTCCAGGGTGACGCTGCCCTTGCCGATGCCGAGGGTCTCGGTGAGTGCCGAGCCGGAGGACTCGTGGCACATGTTGGAGCAGTCGGGGAGGTTGTTGGTGCCGAATTCGCGGGCGAAGAGCTGGAAGAGGAACGCGGCCTCGTTGCTGGTGCGGCCGGAGGTGTAGAAGACGGCCTCGTCGGGGGAGGCGAGGGCGCGCAGTTCCTCGGCGATGACGGCGAAGGCGCGTTCCCAGGTGACCGGCTCGTAGTGTTCGGCGCCTTCGGGCAGGTACATCGGCTGGGTGATCCGGCCCTGCTGGCCGAGCCAGTAGCCGCTGCGGGCGGCGAGGTCGGAGACTGAGTGGGCGGCGAAGAACTCGGGGGTGACGCGGCGCAGGGTGGCCTCTTCGGCGACGGCCTTGGCGCCGTTCTCGCAGAATTCGGCGGTGTGCCGCCGGTCGCCCTCGGGCCAGGCGCAGCCGGGGCAGTCGAAGCCGTTCTTCTGGTTGACCTTGAGGAGGGTCTGCGCGGTGCGGCGCACGCCCATCTGCTGTCCGGCGACGAGCAGGCTGTGGGCCACGGCGGGCAGGCCGGCGGCGGCGTGGCGGGCCGGGCCGACCCGGGGCGCGTCCTGGACCGGGTCACCTGTGGGCGGCTTGGTGGCCATGGTGCGGTTCCCTTCGGGCCGGGTGGGGGCCGCGCGGTGCGCCGTGGGCGTCGTGCGGCGGCTTCTCGGTCCCGATTGTCTCCCGGGCGGCCCCGGTCCTGTCACGGGGCGGGGCGGGGGCGGTCCGGCGGGGTGGTGCGGCCGGGCCGGGGCGTGGTGGGGCGCCCGGCCGGGCGGGGGCGGCGCGGGGCGGTGCCCGGTCGGGATTGTCGGTGGTCCGTGGCAGGATCGGAGGCGTGGCTGAGACGGCATCGAAGAAGACGGCAGACAACCGACCGCGCCTGCTCCTGATGGACGGGCACTCCCTGGCGTACCGGGCGTTCTTTGCGCTGCCCGCGGAGAATTTCACGACCGGGTCGGGGCAGACGACGAACGCGGTGTACGGCTTCGCGTCGATGCTGGCGAACACTCTGCGTGACGAGGCGCCGACGCATTTCGCGGTGGCGTTCGACGTGTCCCGCAAGACGTGGCGTGCGGAGGAGTTCCCGGAGTACAAGGCGAAT
Organism: Streptomyces tyrfis; assembly: GCF_037034285.1. Classification (NCBI taxonomy): domain Bacteria; kingdom Bacillati; phylum Actinomycetota; class Actinomycetes; order Kitasatosporales; family Streptomycetaceae; genus Streptomyces; species Streptomyces tyrfis. Next base: position 22,035 of record NZ_JBAGJZ010000048.1, read on the forward strand.
CGTTCGAAGACGCCGGACGAGTTCAAGGGGCAGGTCGAGCTGATCGGCGAGCTGCTCGACGCGATGCGCGCGGACCGTTTCGCGGTCGACGGCTTCGAGGCGGACGACGTCATCGCCACGCTGGCCACGCAGGCCGAGGCCGAGGGCTTCGAGGTGCTGATCGTCACCGGTGACCGGGATTCGTTCCAGCTGGTCACGGACCATGTCACGGTGCTGTATCCGACGAAGGGGGTGTCGGAGCTCACGCGTTTCACGCCGGAGAAGGTCGAGGAGAAGTACGGGCTGTCGCCCCGGCAGTACCCGGACTTCGCGGCGCTGCGCGGCGACCCGTCGGACAACCTTCCGGGCATTCCCGGGGTCGGGGAGAAGACCGCGGCGAAGTGGATCAAGCAGTTCGGTTCGTTCGACGAGCTGGTGGAGCGCGCGGAGGAGGTCAAGGGGAAGGCGGGGCAGAATTTCCGGGACCATCTGGAGGCGGTGCGGCTGAACCGCAGGCTGACGGAGATGGTTCGTGACGTGGCGCTGCCGAAGGCCCCGCGGGACCTGGAGCGTGCTCCGTACGACCGCACGGCGGTGACGGGCGTGCTGGACGTGCTGGAGATCCGCAATCCGAGTCTGCGGGAGCGGCTGCTGGCCGTGGACCCGGGGGCGGCGGACCAGGGGCTGCCGGAGCCCGCCGCGGGTGTGGAGCTGGACGGCGCGGTGCTGGGCGCGGGCGAGCTGGCGCCGTGGCTCGCGGAGCACGGCGGGGAGCCGCTGGGCGTGGCCACGGCCGACACGTGGGCGCTGGGCGCCGGCCGGGTCACGGAGGTGGCGCTGGCGGCGGCGGGCGGCGCGGCGGCGTGGTTCGATCCGGCGGAGCTGGACGAGGGCGACGAGCGGGCGTTCGCCGCCTGGGTCTCGGACGCCGGGCGGCCGAAGGTGATGCACAACGCCAAGGGCGCCATGCGGGTCTTCCCGGAGCACGGCTGGCGGGTCGACGGTGTGACGATGGACACGGCGCTGGCGGCGTATCTGGTCAAGCCGGGGCGTCGTTCCTTCGCGCTGGACGCGCTGGCGGTGGAGTATCTGGGCCGGGAGCTGGCGCCGGCGTCGGCGCCGGACGGGCAGCTGGCGTTCGGGGCGGACGACCGGGCCGAGGCCGACGCGCTGATGGCGCAGGCCCGTGCGGTCCTGGATCTGGGCGAGGCGTTCGCCGCGCGGCTGGCGGAGGTCGGGGCGGCCGGGCTGCTGCATGACATGGAGCTGCCGACGTCGGCGCTGCTGGCCCGTCTGGAGCGGCATGGCATCGCCGCGGACCGGGCCCATCTGGAGGCGATGGAGCAGCAGTTCGCCGGTGCGGTGCAGCAGGCGGTGAAGGAGGCGCACGCCTCGGTCGGCCGGGAGTTCAACCTGGGTTCGCCCAAGCAGCTCCAGGAGGTCCTCTTCGGCGAGCTGGGGCTGCCGAAGACGAAGAAGACGAAGACCGGGTACACGACGGACGCCGACGCGCTGGCCTGGCTGGCCGCGCAGACGGAGCACGAGCTTCCGGTGATCATGCTGCGCCATCGTGAGCAGGCGAAGCTGCGGGTCACGGTCGAGGGTCTGATCAAGACGATCGCGACGGACGGCCGGATCCACACCACGTTCAACCAGACGGTGGCGGCGACGGGCCGGCTCTCGTCGACCGATCCCAATCTGCAGAACATCCCGGTGCGCACGGACGAGGGCCGGGCCATCCGCCGGGGCTTCGTCGTCGGTGAGGGCTTCGAGTCGCTGATGACGGCGGACTACAGCCAGATCGAGCTTCGGGTGATGGCGCATCTCTCGGAGGACGCGGGTCTGATCGAGGCGTTCACCTCCGGCGAGGACCTGCACACGACGGTCGCCTCGCAGGTCTTCGGGGTGGACAAGTCGGCCGTGGACCCGGAGATGCGGCGCAAGATCAAGGCGATGAGCTACGGGCTGGCGTACGGGCTGTCCGCCTTCGGCCTGTCCCAGCAGCTGAACATCGAGGCGGGTGAGGCGCGCGGCCTGATGGACACCTACTTCGAGCGGTTCGGCGGGGTGCGCGACTATCTGCACCGGGTGGTGGAGGAGGCCAGGGCCACGGGTTACACCGAGACGGTCTTCGGCCGTCGCCGCTATCTGCCGGATCTCAACAGCGACAACCGCCAGCGCCGTGAGATGGCCGAGCGGATGGCGCTGAACGCGCCGATCCAGGGTACGGCGGCGGACATCGTGAAGGTGGCCATGCTCAAGGTCGACCGGGCGCTGTCCGGGGCGGAGCTGAAGTCGCGGATGCTGCTCCAGGTCCATGACGAGATCGTTCTGGAGATCGCGGCGGGCGAGCGTGCGCGGGTGGAGGAGATCGTGCGTCACGAGATGTCCACGGCCGTGCGGCTGCGCGCCCCGCTGGACGTGTCGGTCGGCGTCGGCGGGGACTGGGAGTCGGCGGCGCACTGACGACGGCCCGGGGCTGGGCGCGGGCCGGGTTCGGACGCCCGCCGGGCCCGGCCCCGGCCGCGTTCAGCGGGTCTCCGCCCGGGCCGCGCCCATCGGGCGCAGTCGCGTCCAGGCCGCGTACAGCAGCAGGCCCGCCGCCAGCCCGGCGCCCGCGCCGAAGCAGGCCGTCGGGATGATGTCCAGCGGGCTGTCGACTCCGCCGTGGTAGGCGTGCCAGCGTGCGCAGCGGTGGGCGATGCCCAGCAGCGCGCAGGTCCCGATCAGGGCTCCCGCCGCCCACCGCTCCCGGCGGCCCGGCACGGGCACGGACGGCGGGAGCGGGCGCGCCCCGGCCCGCCGCAGGCCCGACACCGTGAACCAGGCCAGCACGGCCAGCGCCGCCGCCGAACTCCCGTACTGCGCCAGCTGGAACACGGGATGTCCGCCGAGGCTGCCGTCGAGCCCGGGCACCAGCCGCACGCCCCACCGGCCGTGATGGGTGAAGGCGTCCCAGACCACATGGGTGGCGGAGCCGATGACCGCCGACAGTGCGAACCGCGCGCCGTCGCGCGGGGGCCGGACCGGCCGCGCGGGGCCGCGCCCGCCCCGTACGAACGCGTACGTCCGCTCGCGCCAGGGCGCCGGCGCCAGCGCGACCAGTGGTTCCCGCAGCAGCAGCCAGAGCGCCACCGCCGCGGCGGTCAACAGCACGTCGACCGTGAGCACGCCGGGCAACGAGTGGGTGACGTCCCCGAACTCCATGGCGCCGGGGACCACGCTGTCCGCGAAGTACGTCAGGTCGGGGGCGAACGAGCCGGCGACCAGGGCCGGGGCGAGGAACGGGCCGCGTGCCGTGCCGCCGCGCCGCAGTCCGGGCAGCACCGCCGCGGCATGACTGAGTGTGAACGGCATGACGGCAAGTATGCGCGAGCCGTCGTCACCCGCCGGACAGCCGGCGTACGACTTGGGGACGGGAACATGAAAAACAGGTAAGAAGCGGTCAGGAGACGCTGTCTCAGGCGGATGAGTTGCCGTAGGGTCGCTTGAGTCCCGCGCGCCGGGGAGCGCGGACAGCCGACGACGGGAGGGGCCACGGTATGGCAGCGCAGTTCGGTCGCCGACTTCGCAAGGGGGCGACCACCACCGCCGTGGCCGCCCTCGCCGTCGCGGCCCTCTCCGCCTCGGGCGCTCCCGGTACGCCGTCGGCCGGTCCGAGCGGCGACGCGCAGGCGATGGGCGCCTCGCCGGAGCCCGACGACGGCGCGGCGACCGGCAACTCGCCCTACTACACGGAACTGCCGCCGCTGAACTCGCCCAACAAGCCGAGCAGCACGGTCGAGTCGCCCCTGAGCGGGGGCTCCGAGTCCGGCATACCGGCCTCGGTCCTGGCCGCGTACAAGAAGGCCGAGGAGACCATCGCGGGCAGCGACCCCGCCTGCCGGCTGCCGTGGCAACTGCTCGCCGCGATCGGCAAGGTGGAGTCCGGCCACGCCCGCGGCGGCCGGGTCGACGCGAACGGCACCACGTTCTCCCCGATCCTCGGCCCGGTCCTGGACGGGCGGGGCTTCGCCCTGATCAAGGACACCGACAACGGGCTGTACGACGGGGACGCGACGCACGACCGGGCCGTGGGCCCGATGCAGTTCATCCCGTCGACGTGGGCGACCTGGGGCCAGGACGGCAACGGCGACGGCCGCAAGGACCCCAACAACATCTACGACGCCGCCCTCGCCGCCGGGCGCTATCTCTGCGCGGGCTCGCGCGATCTGTCGGTCGCCGCGGACCTCGACCGGGCGGTCCTGAGCTACAACCACTCGGACGTCTATCTCCGCACGGTCCGCTCCTGGTTCGACTACTACCGGCGCGGCGCACACGAGATCCCCGACGGCACCGGCGTCGTCCCGCCGGACCTCGGCGGCGGCACGCACGCCCGCCCCGGCGCCACGAGCCCGTCGTCCCCGTCGCCGTCGCCGTCGGGAAGCCCCACGTCCCGGCCCGAGCCGAAGCCGAAGCCGTCCGAGCCGAAGCCGGGCACCGGCCCGTCGAAGCCGGGCGGCGGCTCGACCCCCACCCCGACGCCGACCCCCACGCCCACGCCGTCCCGGCCCCTGGCGCGGGTGGAGAACGCCGGGACCGGTCCCCTGACGGCCACCGCGGGCAGCGCGTTCGCGGAGCGGATCAAGGTGCGGGCCACGGACACCGCCGGCGGCGCGATGGCCGGGGTGTCGGTCACCTTCACCGTCACCGGCGACACGGACGCCGTCTTCGCCGGCGGGAAGCCGGAGGCCACCGTCGTCACCGGGGCTGACGGCACGGCCATCGCACCGGTGCTGAAGGCGGGAGGGCGGACGGGGGAGTTCAGGGTGCGGGCGGTCGCCACCGGCCGTGGGCTGCCCGGCGTCGGCTACACCGCCACCGTCACCGCCCGGCAGGCCGACGAGCTCACCAGGACCGACGACAAGGCCCTGACCGCCGCGCCCGGAACCGAGTTCGCGGACACGGTCGAGGTCGAGGCCGTCTACCGGGGCGCGATCGCCGCCGGCGTCGCCGTCACCGCCACCATGATCACCGACGCGGAGAAGCCCGCCGAGCCCGCCGAGAACGACAAGGGCCCGTACTTCAAGGACGCGCACGACAAGACGGTCCGCACCCTCACCGGCCTGAAGACGGACGCGAACGGCAGGCTCCGGCTCCCGAAGATCTACGCGGACGGCGCGGCGGGCGCGTACAAGCTGCGCCTGGCCGCCGAGGGCGGCGCCACGCTCGTCATCGAGCTCGTCGTCGAGGCCCCGGCGGCCTGACGCGCGCGACGCGGGACCGCGCACCCGGCGGCCCGCGACGCCCGTGCCGGCTCCGTGGGCCCGTGCGTCCGCCGGGCCCGTGCGTCCGCCGGGCTCGTGCGAGACCGTGCGTCCGCGACCGTCACGTCCGTGCGCCCGCCGGGCCCGCACGCCGCCGGACCCGTACGAGACCGCATGCCCGCGACCGCCACGCCGGCCGGCGACACCGGTGCCCGGCGCCCGGCGCCCGGCGCCCGGCGTCCGGTGTCCGGTGTCCGGCGGGCACGGTCCGCGGACCGCGTCCCGGCGGCCCCTTCGCCCCGCACCCGGCGGAGGGGCCGTTCCACGTGTTCCCCTCTCGCGCCCGTGTTGCTACGGTGCCCCAATCCTGACGACCCATCAGGTCCGGCGCCGTCGGATCCGTGCTCACCGGGAGGACCGGCATGCGTGCCCTCGTCGCCGCCGCCATCGGACTTGCCGCGGCCCTCGCGCTCGTCCTCGCCGTCTCCGCCGTCGGCGCCCCGCCCGGAGAGACCTCTCCGAAGCCGCTGCTGACCACCGTCCCGCCCCTCAGGAACCAGTGACCGGAAAGAGACCGCCACAGCTGCCGGAAGCAGGCGCCGGAGCCGCCGGAGGGCAGCCGTGCGAACAGAGGGAGGACACCACCATGCGCCGCCGAGCCGGCCTCGTACTCCTGGCCTTCGCCGTCTTCTTCACCGCCATGGCGCCGCTGCTGCGCTGGTACGCCTTCCCGAGGCTGGCGAAGATCCCGCCCAGCCAGTACCAGGAGATGGTGCTGGAGGCGAAGCCCGCCACCCTCCTCGACTACAACGACGGCATGAAGGTCAAGCAGGTGCCCCGGGTCACCATCGTGCAGACCCTCAAGGGCAATGTGGAGGAGTCCGAGCGGATCGAACGCGACGCCGGCCGCGACGTCGTCGTCTGGGACGCCCTCAGCTACGTCGCCGGCTCCGACGGCAAGATGGTCTCCGAGATCCCCGAACGCTACATCTTCGACGCCCACAGCCAGGAACCCGTCCACGCCACCGGTGAGACGGTCGACGGCGACCCGGTCAGACGCGAGGGCATCGAGTTCAAGTGGCCCTTCCTCACCGAGAAACGCGACTACCAGTACTTCGACGCCCAGGCCCGCACCAGCTCGCCCATCCACTACCGGGGCACCCGCGTCTTCCGCGGCATGACCGTCTACTACTTCGAGCAGACCGTCCCCTGGACCAAGGTCCCGATGCCGAAGAAGATGCCCATCCAGGGCGTCTCCCCGGAACAGATCGCGAAGACCGGCATGACCCGCTGGTACACCACCAAGCGGATGTTCTGGGTCGACCCGGTCACCGGGGCGCCCGTCAACGGCGAGGAGATCCACAAGGAGGAGCTGCGCAACGCGAAGGCGATGGGCCTGCCGCAGGACACCGTCACCGTGTTCGCCGGACACGTGAAGATGCGCGAGGACTACATCGAGTCGACCGTCGACCTGGTCTCCTCGCAGCGCCTGCTGATCCTGCTGCTCACCTCGTACCTGCCGTGGGGCTTCCTGGGCCTCGGCGTCGCGCTGTTCGCCCTCGCGCTGTGGCTGGAGGCGCGCTCCCGGCGCCCGGACGGCGCCCGGCCCGGCGGATCGCCCGCGCCGGAGCCGGCGCCCGCCCCCGCCTGAGCCGGGCCCGGGGCGGACCCGGCCGCTACTCCCGCCCGAGCCGGGCGTTGGTGAACCGGGTCGCCACCGCCGTCGTCGGGTCCTCCGGCCACGGATGCCTCGGATAACGGCCCCGCAGCTCCGCGCGCACCGCCCGGTAGCCGTCCCGCCAGAACGACGCCAGGTCCGCGGTGACCGCCGCGGGCCGCCCGGCGGGGGACAGGAGATGGACCAGCACCGGCACCCCGGCCACGCTCGGCGTCCGGGCCAGGCCGAACAACTCCTGGAGCTTCACCGCGAGCACGGGCTGCGCCCCGCCGTACTCGACCCTGATCCGGGAACCGCTCGGCACCTCGATCCGCTCCGGCGCCAGCTCGTCCAGCCGCGCCGCCTCGCCCGTCGCCCACGGCAGCAGCCGCCGCAGCGCCTGCCCCGCGTCGATCCGCGCCAGGTCCGACCGCCGCCGCGCCCGCGACAGCTCCGGCTCCAGCCACTCCCCGGCACGCTCCGACAACGCCTCCTCCGACACGTCCGGCCAGGGCGCGCCCACCGCCCGGCGCAGGAACGCGAGCCGCTCCCGCAGCCGCCCGGCCTCCGGCGTCCAGCGCAGCAGCCCGAGCCCCTCCCGCCGCAGCCCCTCCAGCAGCGCCGCGCGCACCGCCGCCGGATCCGGCTCGCGCAGCGGGCGCACCGCCAGCTCGACGGCGCCCAGCCGTTCCGCCCGGCGGGCCACCACGTCGCCGTCCGCCCAGCGGACCTCCTCGCCACAGACCCGCAGACGCCCGGCCGCCGCGCGGGCCGTGTCCTCGTCGATCACGGCGGCCAGCCGCACCCGCGCGGACGCCGCGTGCACGGGCCGGTCCGCGACCGCGACCGCCAGCCACGGCGCGCTCCGCAGCCCCGAGCCCTCCCGGGTCTCCGCCCCGGTGCCCGACACCATCAGGAACGCGCCCCCGCCGCGCGCCCGCGCCACCCGCTCCGGGAACGCCAGCGCGGCCACCAGACCGACGGCGGCGTCGTCGGTCCGGGGGCCCGTCGCGGCCTCCGCGACCGACGCGGACAGCCGCCGGACCTCCTGCCGCCACCGCGCGGCGTAGCCGTCCCCGCCGCGCCGGGCGGACCGCAGCGCAGCCGCCAGATCGTCCCCGTACTCCCGGGGCGGTTCCTCGCTCAGCAGCGCCACCGCCTCGGCCGCCCGCCGCCCGCCGACCTCGGCGGCGCCGTCCAGCAGCGCCCGGGCCAGCCGGGGATGCAGGCCCAGCCGGGACATCCGCACGCCCCGGTCGGTGGCCCGCCCCTGCGCGTCCACCGCGCCGACCGCCGTCAGGACCTCGCGCGCCGCGCCCATCGCACCCGCCGGCGGCGGATCGAGCAGCGCCAGCCCGGACGCGTCCGGGTCGCCCCAGCAGGCCGCCTGCAGGGCGAACGCGGTCAGATCGGCCACCGCGATCTCCGGCGACGGGTAGCGGGCGAGCCGCCCGTCCTCCGCCCGGTCCCAGCACCGGTAGACCACGCCCGGCGCCTCCCGGCCGGCCCGGCCCGCCCGCTGCGTGCCCGTCGCCCGGGAGGCCCGCACGGTGGTCAGGGCGCTCAGTCCCCGCGCGTGATCGGTACGGGGCTCCCTGGCCAGCCCCGAGTCGACCACGACCCGCACGCCCGGCACGGTCAGCGAGGACTCCGCGACCGAGGTCGCCAGGATCACGCGCCGGTCGCCGGCCGGTCCGGCCAGCACCGTGTCCTGCACCGCCGACGGGGCCCGCCCGTGTACCTGGAGCACCTCGGCGTCCACCCCGGCGAGCCGGCCCGCCACCCGCCCGATCTCGCCGACCCCGGGCAGGAAGCACAGCACGTCGCCGTCCCGTTCGGCGAGCGCCCGGCGCACCGTCGCGGCGACGTGCGCCAGCAGTGCCGGATCGACGCGCATCCCGTGCGGCGGTCGCACCGGGCCGGCGGGCGGCGCCCACACCACCTCCACCGGATGGGAGACGCCCCGCGCCTCCACCACCGGGGCGTCGCCCAGCAGCCGGGACCAGCCCGTCGCGTCGGTGGTCGCGGACGCGGCGACCAGCCGCAGCTCGGGCCGCAGGGTCTCGCGCACGTCGAGGAGGAACGCGGCGACCGTGTCCGCGTCCAGATGCCGCTCGTGGCACTCGTCGACGATCACCGCGTCGACCTCGGCCAGTTCCTGGTCGCGCTGGAGCCGTTGGAGCAGCACCCCGGTGGTCACCACCTCCACCACGGTGCCGGGCCCCGCCGCCCGCTCGCCGCGCACCGTGAAGCCGACCCGCCCGCCGACGCGTTCCCCGAGCAGCCAGGCCATCCGCCGGGCCGCCGCCCGCGCCGCGATCCGGCGGGGCTCGGCGACCACCACCCGCCGCACCGGCCGCCCGTCACCGGTCAGCCCGGCCAGGGCCAGCGGCACCAGGGTGGTCTTGCCGGTGCCGGGCGGCGCGCACAGCACCGCGACGCCCCGGTCGTCGAGCGCCTCCTCCAGGGCGGGCACGGCGGTGCGGACGGGCAGCTGTTCCAGGGCGTCGGCGCGGATCACGCCCCCAGTCTCGTACGGGGCCGGCCCGTGGCCGTCGCGGGGTGCGCAGTGCGGGTGTCAGTCCCGTTCGCAGACGAAGATCGCGGTGCCCGGGATCAGATGGCCGCGCAGGGGGGACCAGCCGCCCCACTCCTGGTGGTTCCAGGCGGGCCACTCCGGCTCGACCAGGTTGACCAGCCGGAACCCGCCGGCCACCACGTCGCGCACCCGGTCGCCCAGCGTGCGGTGGTGCTCGACGTACACGGCCTCGCCGCGCTCGTCCTGCTCCACGTACGGGGTGCGGTCGAAGTAGGAGGCCGCTACCGACAGGCCCTCGGGCCCCGGCTCGTCCGGGAACGCCCAGCGGATCGGGTGGGTCACCGAGAAGACCCAGCGCCCGCCCGGCCGCAGCACCCGGCGCACCTCGCGGAACACCCGTACCGGGTCGGCGACGAACGGCACCGCGCCGTAGGCCGAGCACGCCAGGTCGAAGGAGCCGTCCCGCAACGGCAGCGCCCCGGCGTCCGCCTCCACCAGCGGGACCCCGCCGCCGATCCGCAGCGCGTGCTGGAGCTGCCGGTGCGAGAGGTCGAGGGCGACCGGCCGGGCGCCCCGCGCGGCCAGCCAGCGCGAGCACTGGGCGGCGCCGGCGCCGATCTCCAGGACGTCCAGCCCCTTCAGCGATCCGGCGGGGCCCAGGAGACCGGCGTCGGCCTCGTCCAGCCCCTCGGGGCCCCAGACGAAGCGGTCGTCGCCGAGGAACGCGCCGTGCTCGCCCTGGTACTCGTCGGCGTTCCGGTCCCACCAGCCGCGGCTGGCCCGGCTGCTCTCGGTCTCCGAGGCAGCGCGGCGGGTCGCCTCGGGCTCGGGGAGGTACGTCTCTTGGCTCATCGTGTCCGCCGTTGTAGTTTGCCTTCACCCCGTCGCACGCGGTATGCACGCAGGGTCGTCCGGCAGCGGGGGGCCGTGTCCGCGGGCCGTCACCCCGCGGCCGACATGGCCTCCTGGAACACGAAATGTGCCGGATATGGGACGATGCTCCCCGGGTGTGCGCCTTCGTGCATTGACCGTGCCCGGCTGCCCCCGTATGCTACAAGTTGCGCTGCGAGCCTGCGCGCCTCAGACCTAGCAGGTCGCGCTCGCATCTGTTGTATGTCCCCTCGGTTCACGAGGCGCCTCCCGCTCGGCGGGTCCGGTGCTTCCCGGGCTGTCCGGCTTCTGCAGAGGCGATACGGGCTTCTGGCGTAGCAGTACCTACGACTCACTGTCCGTACCGGAGCCCTTTCCCACATGACGAGCAGCACCGAGACCACCGCCACCACCCCGCAGGTAGCGGTCAACGACATCGGTAACGAGGAAGCCTTCCTCGCCGCGATCGACGAGACGATCAAGTACTTCAACGACGGCGACATCGTCGACGGCGTCATCGTGAAGGTCGACCGGGACGAGGTCCTGCTCGACATCGGTTACAAGACCGAAGGCGTCATCCCCTCCCGCGAGCTCTCGATCAAGCACGACGTCGACCCGAACGAGGTCGTCAAGGTCGGCGACGAGATCGAGGCCCTGGTTCTCCAGAAGGAGGACAAGGAAGGCCGCCTCATCCTGTCCAAGAAGCGCGCTCAGTACGAGCGTGCCTGGGGCACGATCGAGAAGATCAAGGAAGAGGACGGCATCGTCACCGGTACCGTCATCGAGGTCGTCAAGGGTGGTCTCATCCTCGACATCGGCCTCCGTGGCTTCCTGCCGGCCTCCCTCGTCGAGATGCGCCGTGTCCGTGACCTCCAGCCCTACGTGGGCAAGGAGCTCGAGGCCAAGATCATCGAGCTGGACAAGAACCGCAACAACGTGGTCCTGTCCCGCCGTGCCTGGCTGGAGCAGACCCAGAGCGAGGTCCGCCAGACGTTCCTCACCACCCTGCAGAAGGGTCAGGTCCGCTCCGGCGTCGTCTCCTCGATCGTCAACTTCGGTGCGTTCGTGGACCTGGGCGGCGTCGACGGTCTCGTGCACGTCTCCGAGCTGTCCTGGAAGCACATCGACCACCCCTCCGAGGTCGTCGAGGTCGGCCAGGAGGTCACGGTCGAGGTCCTCGACGTCGACATGGACCGCGAGCGCGTCTCCCTGTCGCTCAAGGCGACGCAGGAGGACCCGTGGCAGCAGTTCGCCCGCACGCACCAGATCGGGCAGGTCGTTCCCGGTAAGGTCACCAAGCTCGTTCCGTTCGGTGCGTTCGTCCGCGTCGACGAGGGCATCGAGGGCCTGGTCCACATCTCCGAGCTGGCCGAGCGCCACGTGGAGATCCCGGAGCAGGTCGTCCAGGTCAACGACGAGATCTTCGTCAAGGTCATCGACATCGACCTGGAGCGCCGCCGCATCAGCCTCTCGCTGAAGCAGGCCAACGAGTCCTTCGGCGCCGACCCGGCCTCGGTCGAGTTCGACCCGACCCTGTACGGCATGGCCGCGTCCTACGACGACCAGGGCAACTACATCTACCCCGAGGGCTTCGACCCCGAGACCAACGACTGGCTGCCGGGCTACGAGGCCCAGCGCGAGGCGTGGGAGACGCAGTACGCCGAGGCGCAGCAGCGCTTCGAGCAGCACCAGGCCCAGGTCATCAAGTCCCGCGAGGCCGACGAGGCCGCCGCCGCCGAGGGCGCTGCCGCCCCGGCCGGTGGTGCCCAGGCCGCCTCCGGCGGCAGCGGTGGCTCGTACTCCTCGGAGTCCGCGGACAACTCCGGCGCCCTGGCGTCGGACGAGGCCCTGGCCGCCCTGCGCGAGAAGCTGGCGGGTGGCCAGAGCTGACGCTCCGCCCCCCTGCGCGTCCGGTCGGTGAATGACCGGTACAGCTGACGATGAGGCCCGTTCCCTCCGGGGAGCGGGCCTCATCCGCGTCCGCGCGCGTTCTCCGCGTTCCGGGGCGCCCGGCGGGCGCTCGGGGCGCGGGGCCTCGGCGGCGGCCGGCGCCTACGGGGTGACGGCGATGTTGGTGAGCCCCTTGCCGCCGGTCACCGTGTTGCTGCTGTAGACGGTGGTCGGGCAGGCGGCGCTGTAGTTGGTGACGTTGATCGCGATGCGTTTGGAGCCGGTGGCCCCGGACAGGTCCGAGACGTTGTCCCGGAACACGGTGCCGCAGCCCCAGCCGTTCTGCTGGGTGTGGGTCTCGTAGCCGTTGTCGGTGGTACGGGAGCCCCTGTTGCCCTCGACGAGGACGTCGTTGCCCTTCACATCGACCCAGGAGTCGTCGAAATTGGCGCCGGTCAGGCCGCTTCCGTCGAAGGTGTTGCCGATGATCCTCGCCCCGGTGGTGCCCTCCTTGATGTCGACGTTCTCGCCGCCGACGCCCGGCCCGATGGTGTTGTCCAGGATCTGGACCCCGTCGCTCCGGTCGGAGAGGTCGCCCGCCGTGCCGACGTAGACGCCCTCGCCCATGCCGCTGCCGTCGCGTCCGGTGTCGTAGATCCGCGAGTTCCTGATGACGCCGTTCCCGCTGGACCTGCGGAAGTGGACGCCTTCCATGTCCAGGCCGTGCACGGTCACGGAGTCGATCACCACGCCGGTGGCGGCGTCGGCCATGATGCCCTTCTGGCCGCCGGTGACGGTGATGCCCCGGACGGTCCAGTAGGAGGCGCCGTTGAGATGCAGCCCGTAGCCGCCGCCGGCGGTGAGGACGGCCCCGGCGGAGCCGGTGAGGGTGATCCGGGCGGAGGCGGCGCCGGGGACGGTCGCCTTGAAGTTGCCCCGGTAGGTGCCGTCCGCGAGGCGGATCGTGTCGCCGGGAGCGGCGGCGGTCAGGGCGGACTTCAGCTGGGCGGCGGTGCTCACATCGATGACCGCGGCCGCGCCGGAGCCGTCGGAGGCGGGTGTGGCGGCGGGGGCCGACGCGGACGTGGCGGCGGAGGCGAGGGTGAGGCCGCCGGTGGCGAGCACGGAGGCCAGCAACGCGGGGAGCAGGACGCGGGTGCGCATGTGGGGTGCCTTCCCGTCGGAGGAGTCCGGAGGCGCTCGCGTCATGCCGTACGGGCGCGGGCGTCCGCACACGGCGTGCTCGTGCCCGATCTCGTCGTCGATCACGGTCTCGGGCTCGGGCCGTGCCGTCCGTGCGCCTTCTCGTGGATGAACGTGGGGGCGAGTGTCCGGACTTTGCCCAGTGACCGTAGGGACGCGGTGCGGAGGTGTCAAGGTATGGACCAGCGCCCGCGGCGCTCGGCCGGCGAAGGGTTCCCGGAGTCGACTCCCGTATGGGGCGGCTGGGTTGATGCGCCGGGGAGGGGTGCTCCGGGGCGGGGAGCGGCGCCCGCGGCGGCCTCACGGCGTGCCCGGGTTCTGGCGTAGGTTCTGCGTGAACTGTCCGTGAACCGTGCGAGGGAGGGGCCGGTGCCCGGGAATGCCCGTGTCCCGGGAGGCGTTCTTGTGCAGGAACACGAGGAGGAGCGGTAACCGTGCCTGATCCGCAGAGTTTGTACGAATGGGAGCCGAAGGGCCTGGCCGTCGTCGACATGGCGCTGGCCCAGGAGTCGGCCGGACTGGTCATGCTCTACCACTTCGACGGCTACATCGACGCGGGTGAGACCGGCGAGCAGATCGTCGACGGCCTGCTCGAATCGCTGCCGCACCAGGTCGTCGCCCGCTTCGACCACGACCGGCTCGTCGACTACCGCGCGCGGCGCCCGCTGCTGACCTTCCGGCGCGACCGCTGGACGGGCTATGAGACCCCGGCGCTGGAGGTCCGGGTCGTCCAGGACGCCACCGGGGCGCCCTTTCTGCTGTTCTCCGGGCCCGAACCGGACGTCGAATGGGAGCGCTTCGCCGCCGCCGTCGAGCAGATCGTCGAACGCCTCGGCGTACGCCTCGCGGTGAACTTCCACGGCATCCCGATGGGCGTACCGCACACCCGCCCCGTCGGCATCACCCCGCACGGGAACCGCACGGACCTGATGCCCGGCCACCGCAGCCCGTTCGACGAGGCGCAGGTGCCCGGTTCCGCCGAGTCGCTGGTGGAGTACCGGCTGATGGAGGCCGGGCACGACGTGCTCGGCGTCGCCGCCCATGTGCCGCACTACGTCGCCCGCTCCGCCTACCCGGACGCCGCGCTCACCGCGCTGGAGGCCATCACGGCCGCGACCGGCCTGGTCCTGCCGACCGTCGCCCACGCGCTGCGCACGGAGGCGCACCGGACCCAGACCGAGATCGAGCGGCAGATCGGCCAGGGCGACGCGGAGCTGGTCTCGCTCGTCGAGGGCCTTGAGCACCAGTACGACGCGGTCGCCGGGGCCGAGACCCGGGGCAATCTGGTCGCCGAACCGGCCGACCTGCCGTCCGCCGACGAGATCGGCCTCGAATTCGAGCGATTCCTGGCGGAGCGCGAGGGGGACGCCTGAGCGGGCCCCCGCCCCGATACGCCTGCGCACCGGCCCGCCACGCCTCCGTACTAGGCTGCCCGGCATGCTGAAAGTGGGCCTGACCGGTGGGATCGGCGCCGGCAAGAGTGAAGTGTCGCGACTGCTCTCCGGTTACGGAGCCGTACTGATCGACGCGGACCGGATCGCGCGCGAGGTCGTGGCGCCGGGGACGCCGGGCCTGGCCTCGGTCGTCGAGGCGTTCGGCGCCGGCGTCCTCACCGCCGACGGCTCCCTGGACCGGCCGAAGCTCGGCTCGATCGTCTTCGCCGACCCCGAGCGGCTCGCCGCCCTCAACGCGATCGTCCACCCGCTGGTCGGCGCGCGCTCCGCCGAGCTGGAACGGGCGGCGGGCCCCGACGCGATCGTCGTCCACGACGTCCCCCTCCTCACCGAGAACGGGCTCGCCCCGCTCTACGACGTGGTCGTCGTCGTGGACGCGGCTCCAAAGACCCAGCTCGACCGGCTCGTGCGGCTGCGCGGCATGACCGAGTCCGAGGCCCGCGCCCGAATGTCCGCGCAGGCCACCCGTGAGCAGCGGCGCGCCGTGGCCGATCTGATCATCGACAACGACGGTCCGCTGACGGCGCTGGAGCCGCGGGTCCGCGAGGTGTGGGCCGAGCTGACCCGGCGGGCCGCCGCCGGGGGCTGACACCGGCGGCGGCCCGCCTTCGCCGCCCGCCCGTTCCCGCCGACCTGCGCCTTTCCCGGCTGTCGTCCGTCCTCCGTCCCGTGCGCCGGAATACCGGGCCCCGGCCGGGCGTTGCGTAGCGGAGGACCGGGGCCGGGAGACCGGCGGACCGGGAGCCGTGGGAGACGAAGGGAAGGCGTGACCGTGGCCGAGAGGACTCCGGAGACCGACGTGATCGACTTCCGTGCGGCCGAACAGCTGCTGGCCGCCCGCGATCCCCGGGGCGCGGTCAGGCTGCTGGACTCGGTGATCGCGGCCCATCCGGAGAACACCGCGGCCCGGCTGCTGCGCGCCCGCGCCTTCTTCGCCGCCGCTCAACTGCGGGCCGCGGAGCTGGAGTTCGAGCTCGTCCTGGAGCGCGAACCGGACAACGCCTTCGCGCACTTCGCGCTCGCCCGCACCTTCGAGCGGTCCGGCCGCTCCGACCGGTCCACCCGCCACTTCCGGCTGGCCGCCGCGCTCGATCCCCGGCCGGAGTACCTGGAGGCGGCCCGCTTCCGGTCCTCGGACTGAGCGGGGCCGTCGCACCGGGCACCGCTCGTCGGACCGAGCGCTCCTGTCGGACCGGGCACGGGACCATGCGGCCCGGTGCGGGGTCGGGCGGCGGCCGGCCGGAAGCGGCGGGTCAGTGCCCGTACCGTCCGTGCTCGTAGTGCCCGCGCCCGTACTGTCCGTGCCCGTACGGCCCGCGCCCGCCGTGGTCGGGCTCGTACGGCGGGATGTCACGGCCGGGCTGGTAGTGCGGGCCCTGGTGGATGTGGTGGACGATCACCCCGATGTCCACGAGGACCAGCAGGAGCAGCAGACCGCAGGCGGCGGCCCACCCCGGGCGGCCGACCAGCGTGAAGGCGGTGAGGCCGAACACGGCCCACGCCAGCCCCCATAGACTCAGGGCCAGCCGCAGCCGCAGAGCGCTGCGGGCGGTCGTCGGTTCGTTACCGGTACGCATGGCTATCGCCTCTCCTACCAGGATGGACCCGCGACGCCGCTTTTGGCCGTCGGCCGGACATGCCCGCCCCGGACGGGGCGGCGGAGAATCGAGGGGGAGGCGCGTGAACGGCGCATCGTGGGAGGAGCGCACCGGGCGCAGGGCGCGGGTGCGGGGCTGCCTGCTGGGCGGGGCGATCGGGGACGCCCTGGGGAACCCGGTGGAGTTCCTTTCGCTCGCCGGTATCCGCCGCGCGCACGGTGCGCGAGGGGTGCAGGGGCTCGTCCCTGACGAGGAAGGCGTCGTCGGCCGGATCACGGACGACACCCAGATGACCCTGTTCACGGCCGAGGGGCTGATCAGGGCCCACGCACGGGCGGCGGCGAAGAGCGTCGGCGGCGCCGATAGCGCCACGGGCGGCGCCGAGACCGGGATTGTACGGAACGCCTATCTGCGCTGGCTGGACACCCAGAACCATCCCGCCCCGCCCGCCCGCGGCGGCGACGACCGGGTGCGGACCGGCCGGCTCAGGCTGGAGCCCTGGCTGTACGCACGCCGGGCCCCGGGCAACGCCTGCCTCACCGGTCTGGCGACGGGCCATGTGCCGGAGCCGGCGCGGCGGCTCGGCGGATCCGGCCCGGTGAACACCGGCTCCAAGGGGTGCGGCACCGTGATGCGGTCCGCCCCGTTCGGCCTGGTGGCGGCGGAGGCCGAGGAGGGCTTCCGGCTCGCGTACTGGTGCGCGCAGATCACCCACGGCCACCCGACCGGCGGGTACGCGGCCGGGGCGTTCGCGGCGATCGTCACCCACCTCCTGGAGGGCGACTCCATGGCGGGCGCGGTGCTGCGGTCCATGGAGCTGCTGGCCCGGCACCCGGGGCACGAGGAGACCACGGCGGCGCTGCGGGCGGCCGTGGACCTGGCCGCCGACGGCGAGCCGACGCCCGAGAAGGCGGAGACCCTGGGCGCGGGCTGGGTCGCGGAGGAGGCCCTGGCCATCGCCGTGTACTGCGCCCTGGTGCTGCCCCGCGCCGACCAGGTGGCCCAGGCGCTGCTGCTCTCCGTCAACCACTCAGGCGACAGCGACTCCACCGGTGCGGTCTGCGGCAATCTGCTCGGCGCCCGCCACGGCGACGTACACCTTCCGCCGTCCTGGCTGGCGGCGGTCGAGGGGCGGGCGGTCATCGGCGAGCTGGCCGACGACCTGTGCCTGGAGTACGAGCACCCGGTGGCCTGGCCCGCCGACCGCTACCCGATCAGCTGACGGGCCCCGCGCGTGAGCCGCAGGGCCCACCCGCTCACCGGCCGGTGGGCCCTGCGGCTCCGCAAGGCCCCTCGGCGCGTGGCGGAATGACGCCGCGTCAGTCGGTGAGCAGCTTGGCGCGCAGCGCGGCCACCGTGGCGTCGTCGATCTTCAGACCCTTGCGCACATAGGTGTCGAAGTCGCCGTACAGGTGGTCCACCTCCGCGAACGCCGCGCGCAGCCAGCCCAGTTCGACGGCCTTCGGGTCACCGGTGTACTGGTTGCTGGCGAGGAAGTCCGCCTCGACGGTCTCGCGCGGTACGCCGAGCAGGGTGAGCAGGACGGCCGTGCCCCAGCCGGTGCGGTCCTTGCCCGCGCTGCAGTGGAAGACGGTCGCGCCGGAGGTGTTCGAGGCGACGGCCGTCACCAGGTCGTGGAAGGCGTAGTCGGCGCCCACGAAGTTGACCATGAACGGGTATCCGATGGACTGGCCGAGGTCGGACGATCCGGAGAGCAGACCGGCCGCGATGGCCTGGGCCAGGGTCATCAGGGCCGAGTCGTGGAAGCGGATGCCGTGGCTGAGCGACGCCACGTCCGCGACCTGGTACGTGACCCCGGCGGGCAGCCGGTCCGGGTCCTCGTACCGCTCGACCGCATTACGCAGGTCCACGTCGAGCGTGAGGCGCTGGGAGACCAGGCGGCTCTGCTCGGCGTCGGTGAGGCCGTCGAGCTTGTTGGAACGGTAGGCCAGGCCGGAGCGCACCCAGCGGCCGTCGGCGGTGCGGTAGCCGCCGATGTCACGGAAGTTGCGCGCGGAGCCGATGCCGAGGGACCGGTCCGCGACGACGAGCGGCGAACCACTGTCCGGCGTCAGCCGGAAGTACCAGCGCCCGGCCTCCGCGAGCGTCCCGGCGGGCACGGTCAGCGAACCGGTGCCGGGCCCGGTCCCGACCGGGGTGCCGGTGGCGGCGTCGGGGGAGGTGACGGCGGTGACGGTCACCGATCCGGCGGGGGACGACCAGGAGACCGTGTAGCCGCCGTCGGCGGCGCGCCGGGCGGTGGCCTCGGTGAACGGCACGGCGGTCCGTACGGACGCGGAGGCGGCGGCCGGCGGTGCGGCCGGCGCC
This sequence comes from Streptomyces tyrfis, assembly GCF_037034285.1. Lineage (NCBI taxonomy): Bacteria > Bacillati > Actinomycetota > Actinomycetes > Kitasatosporales > Streptomycetaceae > Streptomyces > Streptomyces tyrfis. The sequence goes on from NZ_JBAGJZ010000048.1 coordinate 40,799, forward strand.
GCGGCGACGGCGGGCGGGACCAGCGCCGTGCCGGCGAACAGGGCTGCCAGGACGGCCGCGTGGATGGTGCGGTGCGTGCGCATGGTGCTCCTTGTCTGTGCGTCTGCGCCCTCTCCGCACCCGTGCCCGCGCGTGCGCCGGGCGGGAGCGGAGGGGCGGGCTGTCAGGACGCGGGGGCGGCGGTGCACGGGGCGCCGCCGCAGACATCGATGACACGGCCGGTGGTCAGGAAGGTGGCCTTCTGCTGACGGGCGGCCGACGAGTTGCGGGGATCCGCGTGCGGGTCCCGGCCGTACTCGGGTCCGGTCGGCGGGATGTTGGCGGTCGGCGGGGCGGGCGTGCCGCTGTCCCAGACCGTCATCGCGGAACCCCGGTACGGCAGCCGGTCCCGTGCGACGGTCCGGATGCCCCAGTACGGGACCGAGTCGGGGCTGCGACCGGCCGCGAGCGCGGGGACGAGCAGCCGGGCGCCGAGGGTGCGCGCCTCCACGTCGGCCGCCGCGTTGGCGACCTGGTGGTCCCCGTACGCGATGTGCATCAGCACCTGATGGCGGTCGGTGAGATGGTTCGCGTACCCGTTGGTCTCGGCGCGGTCCCACACCATCTGGAACAGCTGGAGGACGATCTGCTGCCGCAGCCTGTCCGGGTAGGAGACGTCCAGGACCCGCTGGAACGGCGCGAAGTCGGCGCTGCGTTCGAGGAGCAGCCCGTAGTTCATGCCGGTGACGCCGAGGACCCCGCGCCGGATGTCCGGCGAGGCGGCGAGGAGGGCGCCGCCGAGGATTCCGCCCTGGCTGTTCCCGTCGTACGCGATGCCGTGCCGGAGGTCGACGAGCGGGCGGCCGCCGGCGTCGCGGAAGGCGGCGTCCGCGGTCAGCCCGGCGGGGTGGATCATGGCCCTGGCCAGGAACAGGGCGTTGAGGATGCCCTGTGCGCCGCGTTCCGGGACGGCGGGGAACAGGCCGGGGTCCGCGAGCGCGCCGAGCACCACGGGCACGTCCTCCTCGGCCATCCCGATCCAGTCCGTCGCGCAGAACGTGAAGTCGTGTTCCGCCGCCATCGCCTTGACGTCGCGCGCGGCGACCTCGGCGCGGCGGCCGAGCAGGCCGTGCCCGTAGAGCGAGGGGCGGGAGGGGGTGCGGAACGCGGCGCGCGGTATCTCGCAGCGGAACGGGGCGACGTGGACGCTCGACGGGAGCCGCCGCGGGGTTCCGTCGGGGCCCCGGTGGAGGACGGAGCCGGGCGGCCCGCCGGGCCGGTCCAGATAGCCGGGCACCCGGATCTCGCCCGTCACCTCCCGGGCGATCCTCGGGTCCTGCTCCGCCGTGAAGTCCGTGACGCCGGTGACGGAGAAGGCGGGGGCGCGGCCGCCGAGCCGGCGGAACGCGTCGTCGCGGATGGCGAAGAGGTCGCCGGTGAGGGAAGGGGTACTGGCGACGGTGAAGTCCCAGGCCAGGTACAGGTCCTCCGTCCGCACCCCGGCCGCGCGCAACGCGCCGAGCACCGGGCGCAGTTGCCGCTGCCGGGCGTGCAGCGGGTGGCTCGGGGGGAGCGGCTTCCCCGCGGCGGCCGCGAACGGGGCGGCGGCCGGGATCGTGCGGCCCGCGCCGTCCTTGAGCCGCCGCAGGGCGACGGCGTAGTGGTGGCCGTCGCGGAAGTTGCGGGCGGGGTGGATCAGCAGGGCCCGGCGCGCCGGGTCGGCGGCGCCCGCGTCCAGCTCCGCCCAGTACGGCCGGCGCTCGCCGGTCGTGGTGTCGAGCAGCACCACTGGGGCGTCCGGGGCGAGGGAGCGGCCGAGGTCGGTGAGCGGCGCCGCGCCGGTCGCCGCCAGATCGACGCCGGGCACGTGGGCGATCAGCGTGGAGCCGGGGGAGAAGCCGTCGGACCGGTTCCAGGCCGTCGGGTCGATCGGGGCGCCGGACGCGGGACGGGGGAGCCCGGCGGAGCCGAAGGCCACCCGGCGACCGGTGCCGGAGCCGGGATCGGGGCGGGTGTACCAGTCGTTCGGGAACGGCAGCAGGCACTCGGCGGGGGCCAGCGGATCGCACTCCGTCGCGGGCGCGGCGGCGGCCCCCGCCGTCGGGGCGGTCGGCACGAGCACGGCGGCGGCGCAGAGCGCCACCGCCGTCAGACCGCGCGACAGCCGGTGCCGCAGGCGGTGGCGCACCGGGATCAGCTCCCCTGGACGTGGGCGCCGATGAGAGCCGCGTAGTTGGCCTCGCCGTTCCGGTTGGGGTGCAGCGGGGCGGCGAGCGCGGTCGGGACGTACCCCTCGATCCACTTGTCCGACGGGGCCTGGCAGGCGTCGTGACCCTTGCTGGGCGTGGCCAGGTCGATGTATTCCGCGCCGTGTGCGGCGCTCTGCTCGGCGATCGCCGTGTTCATCCGGTCCACGCTGCCCTGCAGGAAGTCGGCGTCCACCGGGAGGACCGGCTGCAGCGGCCAGCAGCCGCCGGGCTTGATGTAGAGGCCGTACCCGGTGACGATCACCCGGGCGTGCGGCGAGCGCTGGTGGATCCCGTCCAGCACGGTCCCCAGCTTCGGCGCGAACTCCGCGATGCGCTGCGCCACCTGGTCCACGCCGCCCTCGGTGTACTTGTCCTTGCACGGGGTGGCGTTGGGGTCGAGCGTGGTGCACTTCTGCGCGATGCCGACGAGTCCGGCGTCGTTGCCGCCGATGGTCAGGGTCACCAGGTCGGTGTCCGGGCGTAGCGCGTCGAACTGGGGATCGGCCGCTCCCATCGGGATGTCGAGCAGCGAGAGCGACTGCTTCTCGGTCATGTGCTTGGAGGCGGCTCCGCTGCAGGTGACGTCGCGGAGCGACGCGCCGAGCCGGGCCGCGAGCTCGTGCGGGTAGTTGTGGGTCGACCGCCCGCAGGCCACCGGGCCCGTGATGTCCGGGATGAGCGGTCCGGAGGCCATCGAGTCGCCGAGCGCGACATAGGACAGCGGGCCGTCGTCGGCGGCGGAGGCCGGCGCCGCACCGGTCCCCACGGCCAGACCGGCCAGCGCGGCGACACCCAGGAAATTCCTGACGAAACGACAGAACGGTTTGCTCTGCTGCGAGTTCACAGATTCCTCCGGCGATGGGGGAAGTGGGGGGCATGGTGTGCGACGCCGGTCATCATGCAGACTCAAGTGCCGTCGTTTAACTGGTGGGTAGCGCAGACTTCCACGGGAGAACTTGTGACGCGTGACAATCAGCGGCTCGTCGTCCCCGGTGAACCGCGCGGCCCCGCACGGCCGTTGCCCGGGCCGCTGTCCATCGCGGGCCGCCCGGTGGCCGCCCGGCTGCGCGCCCGCGTCCCCTCGCTGACCGCCCGGGTCGTCGACCGGCTCCTCTCCGACCTGCCGGTCTACGCGGACCTTCCCCCCGAGGAGATCTCGGGCGACATCGCGGACATCGTCCAGCACAATCTGCGGCTCTTCGCCGACGTCGTCGAGTACCGGCGCCCCGCGACCGAGGCCGACCTGGCCCAGCAGCGCGACTCCGCCGCACAGCGCGCCGAGGAGGGCGTCCCGCTGGACGCGATCCTCACGGCGTACCAGGTCGGCACGGCCATGTGCTGGCAGGAGGCCGCGAGAGGGGCGCTGCCCGGCGACCTGCCCGTCGTCCTGGAGATCGCGGACCGGATCATGGTGCTCCAGCGGCAGTTGACGTCCGCCGTCAGCAGCGCCTATCTGGAGGCCCGGCAGATCCTCGACAGCCAGGAGCACGGCGGACGGCACGCCCTGATGACCGCGCTGCTGAACGGTGAGCCGCTGGACCGCTTCACCCACCCCACCGGGCCCCGGCCGGCCACGCGCTACCTCGCGCTGACCCTGGCGCTGGCCCCGCACCCCGACGAACTCGCCCAGTCACCGGGGCCGGGCGCGGGCTTCGCGGCCCGGCGCAAGATCCGCCGGATCCGTACGGTCCTCGACCGCTTCGCCGGCGCGCCGGTGCTCACCGCCCTCGACGCGTCCGGCGGCACGGTGCTGCTGCCCGCCGCCGAACCGCCGGACTGGCACGGCCCGGACGGGCTGCGCGCACTGATCGACGAGGCGGCCCGCGCGGCGGGGGTTCCCGTCACCGCCGCCGCCGAGACCGTGGGACCGGAGGACGTTCCGGCCGCCGTGGCCCGCAACACCGAGATCGTGGACCTGGTCGAACGCACGGGCCGGCCGCCCGGTCTGTACCGGCTCGCCGACGTCCTGCTGGAGTACCAGCTCAGCCGCCCCAGCGAGGCGCTGCACGGGCTGGCACAGCTGCTGGGGCCGCTGGAGGCGAAGCCCGAGCTGCTGCACACCCTGGAGACCTACCTCGAACTCGGCCTGGACCGGCGGACCACCGCCGCCGCCCTGCACATCCACCCCAACACCGTCGACTACCGCATCCGGCGCATCGGCCGGCTGACCGGACTCTCGCCGTCACGGCCGGCCGACCTCCAGCACATCAGCGCGGCGCTGGTCGCCCGGCGCTCGATGTGAACGCGCCGTTCGGCGCGGGCCCGTCGCTGGCGGGAGGCCGGCCTTCGCCGGGCGTCCGTCGATCGGTGGGAACTCGCCCTTCGCGCGTCGAACCGCCGGGCGATGTGTGTGGGGAGGGGGAAGCGGGAGAAGTGGGGGAGGGGGGAAGGGGAGCGATGAGGGACGGGCGGTGGGGTGGGGGGAGGGGCACCCGGAGTCAGTGGACCGTGCGGAAGCTGCGCCACGGGGGCGCGCTGGTCCCGTTGACGTCGCTGAAGGTGGTCGCGAGATAGGTCGAGCCCGGTCCGGTGCAGTCGGGCGTGCGGTAGAGGACGAGGTCGACCAGGGTGCCGTTGGTCACCGCCTTGGCCCCCGCCGGGTCCAGCCGGTGGCAGCCCCGTACGAGCGGGCTCTGCAGCGTCACCGTGGCATTCCGTTCGGTCATGTACGTGACCGGTCCGACCGCGGTCCGGCCGAGGCCGGAACAGCCCGCGACGGTGAGGGCCAGGAGCGCGGTCCCGGCTGCGATGCCGGAACGGCGGCGTCGGTGATCGATCACGGGCATGGCGGGTCCTCGTCTGTCTCGTCCGGCTCGTTCGCCGGCGCGGGCGGATGCGTCGGCGATCTCCCGCACACCGCACCGGGCGCGACGGCCGCGCACCGCACCGGGCGCACCGGCGGCGCCGGACGCCTGGCGCGGCACGTGGCGCGGGGGCGGAGCACGTGCCGACGCTGGCCACCCTGCCCGCTTCCCGGCGCCCGGGCACCCGGGGCGCGGCCGGGCGGGGGAAGGGCCGGCCTCCCCGTACCGCCGCCTCATCGCCCACTGCGGTCAGCCCACTGCCGTCGGAACCACTGCCACCGACGCGGGCGCCGTCGGCTCCGGTGTCGCCTTCATATCGGTAGATATTGGGCATACCGTGGTATTAGCGACTTGCTGATCCCTGCGTTGCAGGGTTTCCGGTTCTCAGGGGGCCGTCATGGTCCAGGATCTCGTGATCGCGGTAGTGGCCGCGGCTTCGGCGGCCGTGTTGTATCTGGCCGCGGGAGCCAAGATCGTCAAGCAGTACGAGCGGGGCGTCGTGCTGAGGCTCGGCAGGCTGCGCGACGACGTCCGAGGGCCCGGATTCACCATGGTGGTTCCCGGCATCGACCGGCTGCGCAAGGTCAACATGCAGATCGTGACGATGCCGGTGCCCGCCCAGGACGGCATCACCCGCGACAATGTGACGGTGCGCGTGGACGCCGTCATCTACTTCAAGGTGGTCGACGCGGCGAGCGCGTTGATCCAGGTGGAGGACTACCGGTTCGCCGTCTCCCAGATGGCCCAGACCTCGCTGCGGTCCATCATCGGGAAGAGCGATCTGGACGACCTGCTGTCCAACCGCGAGAAGCTCAACCAGGGCCTGGAGCTGATGATCGACAGCCCGGCGGTCGGGTGGGGCGTGCAGATCGACCGGGTGGAGATCAAGGACGTCTCGCTGCCGGAGACGATGAAGCGTTCCATGGCCCGCCAGGCCGAGGCCGACCGTGAGCGCCGGGCCCGTGTGATCAACGCGGACGCCGAGCTCCAGGCGTCGAAGAAGCTCGCCGAGGCCGCGGGCGCGATGTCCTCCGAGCCGGCCGCACTGCAACTGCGACTGCTGCAGACGGTGGTGGCCGTCGCGGCCGAGAAGAACTCCACTCTGGTGCTGCCGTTCCCGGTGGAGCTGCTCCGGTTCCTGGAACGGGCGCAGCCGGCCGCACCGCAGGAGCCCGCGCAGCCCCGGCAGACCCCGCAGCCGCAGCAGGCACTCCACCCGGCGCCGCAGCCGGCTGCGGCGGGGCCGCGCCCCGCACCGCCGCAACGCCCGGCGACGGCCTCGCAGCGCTCGGCCGCTCAGGCCCAGCGCGCCGCCGCCCAGGCTCAGGCGCAGCGTGCCGACGCGACGGCGCAGCCGAGGCCGCGTCCCCCGCAGCGGGCTGCGGGGACGGCCGGTTCCGCCGCTCCATCGTCGTCCGACTCCCCGGCACAGCCGGGGTCCCCGACGCCTGCCGCGCCCTCCGCGCAACCTCCTCAGCCCCCTCGGTCCCCCCGCCCGAAGCCGCTGAAGCCGCTGGCCCCGCACTGAGCGCCCTACGGAGGGGAGACAGGCGGGCCCCCGCCCGCCTGTCTCCCCCATTGCTCACCAGTGCTCCCCGATGTTCCTCGGCGTCCTCGGTGTCCTCGGCATCCTTGGTGTCCTTGGTGTTCGTGGCGTTCCCGGCGGCCCCGGCGTTCATGGGTCTCCGGGTTCCCTGCCGTCGGCGCCGGCCTGACCCTGACCGGAATCGTCGCGGGCGTCGGCGGACCGGGCCGCGGCGACGGCCCGCCGTGGTCCGGCCAGTAGTCCCGTACCAGGTGCGTACTGCCTCCGACCTGCGATGACGCTGCCGCGAGTCCGGTTGTCAGACCCCCCGCCTAGACTCGGCAGGAGTCATGAGGATCAAGGTGATCACGACGACCGGAGCGGGACGGGAGGGGATCGATGGCCACGGCTCGACACCAGCCGGAGGGCTCCTCCTCGCGTCTTCTCGGCTGCGCCGCCGTCTTCCTGCCCGCGCCCCTGCCCAGGGACGGACTCGTCGCCTTCTGGGACCCCGACGGCGGCCCCCTGCCGGACCCGGGCCGCGCCCCCGATCACTCAGAGGAGCCGGTGCCCGTCCACGAGCGGGCCACGGGTCCGACGGACGCCCGGGCCCACGATCACGCCGGGGAGCCGGAGCGCGCCCACGAGCGTCAGGCGGATCCCGGGGACCCGGCCTCCCGCCCCCGGGCCGGTGAGATCACGGTCGTCCGCAGACACGGACAGCGGGCCGCCGTCCGCCGGAGCACGGTGCCCGCCGTCCTGCTGCCCGTGGCCGACGCCCTGCCCCTGCTGGTCCGGGCCCGGCATCACGGGGCGGCGCACCCCGCCGCCCGCTGCTGGGGGGCCGCCGCGCTCCAGGCGCTCAACCTGGTGGCGCGCGGCAGACTGCTTCCCGGGCTGACGGGCGACGACCTCGACGCCTGGCGGGCCGGTCCGCGCGATGCCGAGGACATCGCCCACCTGCGGGCGATCGCCGCCGCCATGCCCGCGGAGGGGTACGCGGTCCCCCTCCCGGACCGCACCCCGCTCCAGCTCCCCGACCCGGAATGGCTGCTGGGGGCGTTCCTGGACGCCGTGGCCGACACCCTGCCCCGCACCCCCGCCGCCGCGTACGCGATGGGCGCGCCCTTCGCGGCCCGCGACGCCCAGCGCCTGCCCGGGGCCCGGGACTGGGCGGTCGACGTCGCCGCCGGCCTCGACGCGGGCGTACGGGTCTCGCTGCGCCTCGACCTGTCCGCATACGAGCTCTTCGACACGGCCGCCACCGACGCCGCCCACGACGACGGCCGCCCCGGCCAGGACCGCCCGCACTCCGACGGCGCTCCCGGCGACGAGCCGCAGGTCCGTCCCGGCCGTGCTCGGCACGCCGCCGCGGCCATCACCCAGGTGCACAGCCTGGCCGACCCGACGCACATCGTCGACGCCGCAGCCCTGTGGCACGGCGGAGCGGGCGAGCCGTTCGGCCCGCGGGCCAGGATCGACGCCGTTCTCGCGCTGCGCCGGGCGGCCCGCGTCTGGGCCCCGCTGGAGCGACTGCTGGAACAGCCGGTCCCCGATGTGCTGGCGCTCGAAGAGGACGAGCTGTACGAGCTGCTGGGCGACGCCGGGGCCCGGCTGGCCGCGGCCGGGGTCGGCGTCCACTGGCCCAGGGAGCTGGCCCGCTCCCTGACCGCCACCGCCGTCGTGCGCCCCGCGCCCGGCTCGGCCACCAACGGCACCTCGTTCTTCGACGCCGAGCAGCTCTTCGCCTTCGACTGGCAGCTGTCCCTGGGCGACGACCGGCTCACCGAGCAGGAGATGGACGCCCTCGCGGAGGCTCACCGCCCCGTGGTCCGCCTGCGCGACCGGTGGGTGGTCGTCGACCCCGCGCTCGTCCGCAAGGCACGCAAGCGGGAGCTCGGGCTGCTCGATCCGGTCGACGCCCTCGCCGTGGCCCTGACCGGCAGCGCCGAGGTCGACGGCGAGCAGGTCGAGGCGGTGCCCGTCGGCGCCCTGGCCGCCCTCCGCGACCGCATCACCGCCGACACCGCCGCCATCGCCCCGCCCCCCGGCCTCGCCGCCACCCTCCGCGACTACCAGCTCCACGGCCTCGCCTGGCTGGACCGCATGACCTCGCTCGGCCTCGGCGGCTGCCTCGCCGACGACATGGGGCTGGGCAAGACGATCACCCTCATCGCGCTCCACCTGCGGCGCGCCCACCCCGCGCCCACCCTCGTCGTCTGCCCCGCCTCCCTCCTCGGCAACTGGCACCGGGAGATCAACCGCTTCGCCCCCGACGTCCCCGTCCGCCGCTTCCACGGCACCGACCGGACCCTGGCAGAGCCCGACGGCGGCTTCGTCCTCACGACCTACGGCACGATGCGTTCCAGCGCGCCCCAACTGGCCGGCCACAGCTGGGGGATGATCGTCGCCGACGAGGCCCAGCACGTGAAGAACCCCCACTCCTCCACGGCGAAGGCGCTGCGCACCATCCCGGCCCCCGCCCGGGTCGCCCTCACCGGCACCCCCGTCGAGAACAACCTCTCCGAACTCTGGGCCCTGCTCGACTGGACCACCCCCGGGCTGCTGGGGCCCCTCAAGGCGTTCCGGGCCCGCCATGCCCGTGTCGTCGAGAACACCGGGACGGCCGCCGGGCTCGGCGACGACGAAGCGGTCGAACGGCTCTCCCGCCTGGTCCGTCCCTTCCTCCTGCGCCGCCGGAAGGCCGACCCCGGCATCGCCCCCGAGCTCCCGCCCAAGACCGAGACCGACCACCCCGTCTTCCTCACCCGGGAACAGGCGACGCTCTACGAGGCCGCCGTCCGCGAGACGATGGCGTTCATCGAGGCGTCCGAGGGCATAGCCCGACGCGGGATGGTCATGAAGCTGCTGACCTCGCTCAAGCAGATCTGCAACCACCCCGCGCAGTATCTGCAGGAGGAGCCGTCCCGCCTGACCGGCCGGTCGGGAAAGCTCGCCCTGCTCGACGAACTCCTCGACACGATCCTCGCCGAGGACGGCTCCGTCCTCGTCTTCACCCAGTACGTGACCATGGCCCGGCTCCTCTCCGCCCACCTCGCCGCGCGGGCCATCCCCTCCCAACTCCTGCACGGCGGTACGCCGGTGGCCGAACGGGAACGGCTGGTGGACCGCTTCCAGTCGGGCGAGGTCCCCGTCTTCCTGCTCTCCCTCAAGGCGGCCGGCACCGGGCTGAACCTCACCCGCGCCGCCCACGTCATCCACTACGACCGCTGGTGGAACCCCGCCGTCGAGGAACAGGCCACGGACCGGGCTTACCGCATCGGCCAGACACAACCCGTGCAGGTGCACCGGCTGATCGCGGAAGGCACGGTCGAGGACCGGATCGGCGAGCTGCTGAAGTCCAAGCGGGACCTGGCCGACGCCGTCCTCGGCAGCGGGGAGACCGCGCTGACCGAGCTCAGCGACCGCGACCTGGCCGACCTCGTCTCGCTCAGGAGACCGGCATGACCCCCCTGCCCGGGGCCGACCACCGGCCCACCGCGCCCGACCCCCGCGCCGAGGCCCGCCGAGCGGCCGCCGCCGGCTCCCGCGCCGGGGCCCGCCGCGCTGTCCTCCCCGGCCCCGGGCCCCGTCCCGAAGCCCGCCGGCCGGCCGCCGCCGACCCCCGGCCCGAGGTCCGCCGGACCGCCGGCGATCCGCGTACGGCCGTGCGCCCCCGCCCCGGCCCGGACGACCTGCGCCGCACCTTCGAGGCCGTGCCGCCCCGCACCTCCCAGGGCGACGGCCCCTTCGCGGACAGCTGGTGGGGCCGCGCCTGGGTGGCCGCCCTGGAGTCCCTGTCGATGGACGAGGGACGGCTCGCCCGCGGCCGCGCGTACGCCGACAGCGGCAAGGTCGCCGCGATCACCGTCACCCCCGGCCGGGTCGTCGCCTACATCCACGGCAGCCGCCCCCGCCCCTACCGCAGCGAACTGCGCCTGCGGACGTTCACCGACCCGGACTGGGACACCTTCCTCGACGCGGTCGCCGCCCGACCCGGCCACCTCGCCGCGCTGCTCGGCAAGGAGATGCCGCACTCGCTGGTCGACACGGCGGCCGAGGCCGGCATCGTGCTGCTGCCCGCGGCGGGCGACCTCGACCCCGACTGCACCTGCCCCGACCGCGGCCGGCCCTGCAAACACGTGTCCGCTCTCTGCTACCAGATGGCCCGGCTCCTGGACACCGACCCGTTCGTCCTCCTGCTGCTGCGCGGCCGGGGCGAACGCGAACTCCTCGAAGAACTCGGCCGTCGCAACGCCGCGCACGAGGCCCGGGAACGCCCCGCCGCCCCCGCCACGCCGTCGGTGCCCGCCCGCGAAGCACTCGCCGGCCGGTCGCTCCCGCCGCTGCCCGCCCCGCTCCCGGTCCTGCCGCATCCGGGGCAGCCGCCCTCGTACCCGGGCCTGCCCGGAGCCCGCGATCCGCTCGCCCTCGACCACCTCGCCACGGACGCCGCGGCGCGTGCGCACACCCTCCTGACCACCGGGACCGACCCGATCCACGGCCTCACCCCGTGGCAGGACGCCGTACGCCTCGCCGCATCCCGCCACACCGCCGGACTCACGGCGACCACCCGCGCCCTCTACCGCGAACTCGCGTACGCCACCGGCCGCACCACCACCGAACTGGCCCGGGCGGTCGCCGCCTGGCGTCAGGGCGGCGCCGAGGGGCTCGCCGTCCTCGAAACGCCCTGGGACCCCCCGGCCGGCCCCTTCGACCGGGCGCGCCCCGCACTGGCGGCGGCCGACCTCCCCCGCTTCCAGCCCTGGCGCAACCGCCTCACCCACCCCGACGGGACGCTCCAGCTCCGCTTCGGCCACGACGGCCGCTGGTACGGCTACGAGTCCGAGCCGGGCGAGGACGACTGGTGGCCCCGCGCCGACCCGGACACCGACCCGGTCGGCGCGCTCCTGGCACTCGGCGGGGGCTGACTCCGGCTCCGGGCGCCCGCTCAGCGGGGCAGCACCGCGTCGACGATCTCGCGGGCGAAGCCTGGCGGCGGCGTTTCACGGCGCAGCAGCACCCGTACCCACACCGCGCCCGCGAGCAGGTCCAGCAGCAGCATCGGATCGATGTGTTCCGGAAGCTCGCCGCGCGCGGCGGCACGGGCGAACACCGGCTGCTCGCGGGAGAACCGGTCGGCGAAGAAGTCCCGTGTGAGAGAGCCGAGTTCGTCGTCCGGCAGGCCCGTGCCGGAGAGCAGGGCGCGGGCTACCGGCTCGGTGCGCGGGCCGGTGAGCAGGGCGACGATCTGCTCGGTCAGGGCGACGAGGTCGCCGCGGAGACCGCCCGTGTCGGGGATGTCGACGTCGAGGACCCGGGCGTGGATCAGCGCCGCCCGCAACAGCGCCGCCCCGGGTGGGCGCGCACCGCCGGGCCCCGCCTCCGGGAACGGTTCCCGAAGGCGCCCGAACGGGTCTGGGCCCGACTGGACCTCTCGCAGCGGGAGGTGGGCGCCGCCATCGGGCTGGTTGGCGCGGTCGTGGCCGCCGCGGCGGCGGACGGCGCGCGGACCGGGGGCCGGAGCCCGTTCTTCCGGACAGCGCTCGCCGGATTCGGCCTGCACGGTGTCGCGCACATGGTCCAGTCGACGGCGTACCGGGGCTACACGCCGGGCGTCGTCACGGCGCCGGTCGTCGTCCTGCCGTACTCGCTCTGGGCGGTACGGCGGCTGAGGGCGGCCGGCGGCGGGCCCGGCGGCGCCACCGTGCCGGCCGCGGCGCTGGCGCTCCCGGCGATCGTCGTGGGCGCCCATGCGCTGGCGCGCCGGATCACGCGGAGGCGTGGCTGAGCGGGCGCACGCGGGCCGAGGAGCGGTCGAGGAGCAGCCGAAGGGCGGCCGAGGAGCAGCCGAAGAGCGGCCGAAGGGCGACCGGGCCTCGGCGTGCGCCTTCCCGCGCACCGCATCCGCCGACGCGGTGCTCCGCAGCCCCCTGATCGGTGCGGATCGGTACTGACCGGGCGATGGCCGTACATCGACCGCCTGTTGTCGAAAACCGATGGCTTCCGTCACGACGGCGCTGCTACTTTCGCCGACGTGGCGAAACTCAATCAGATCATCGCAGTGGAGAAGGGCGTCAAGTCCAAGGCTCACCAGGACCTGACCGCTGCGCATCACGGTCTTCAGAAGGCCGGTCTGCTGGCCGGGATCTCCCGGACCTACCAGCCGAAGGACGAGGAGGGCGAGCAGCTCCCGCCCGAGTCGACCCTGGTGCAGGTCAAGGCCGAGGACGTGCTGCGGCAGACCGCGGCGACCCTCACCCGCCTCTTCGATGTGACCGCCACGAAGGACTGGGCGAACTGCACCGCCCGCGCCGATGTGAAGGTCGACGGGCAGGTGCTCGTGAGCGACGTGCCCGTGTCGTATCTGCTCTTCCTGGAGAAGCAGTTGACGGACATCGGAACCTTCGTTCGCAAGCTCCCGGTGCTGGACGCCGCCGAGGGATGGGTCCAGGATCCGTCGACGGACTCCTGGAAGACCGAGCCGGTGCGGACGCTCCGCACGAAGAAGGTCCCCCGCAACCATGTGAAGGCGGAGGCGACCGACAAGCACCCGGCGCAGGTCGAGGTGTACTACGAGGACATTCCGATCGGCTACTGGACGACCGTGAAGTTCTCCGGCGCCCTCCCGGCGCGGCGCGTCAACGAACTGCTGGACCGGGTGGAGAAGCTGCAGCAGGCCGTGAAGTTCGCCCGCGAGGAGGCCAATGGCGTGGACGTCGTCGACCAGCGGGTGGGTGATGCGATATTCGGTTACCTCTTCGGGTGACCGACCATGAACTCCCCGGCCGTCCCATTACGGTCGGGGTGCGCGAGGAGCGCAAGCTGAAGCTGAGGCTTGTCGTGACGACGCGGTTCCAGTGGAGGTTCGAGTCCTCCTCCCGGCACTCGACGCGCCCCGGCGCGCGGACGGGCCGGGATAGCCCAACGGGCAGAGGCAGACCGTGATCAATCTCAGACTCTTGCTCCAGGCTCAGCATTCGCCGCCCATCGCCGAATCGCACGGTCCCGTGCCCACGGGCGTCGAAATGCCGGTTCGACTCCGGCTCGGAGAGCTACGGTCTCCGATGGTCTAAAGGCAGGACGCGACGACATCAACCTGACACGGGACCTTAAAAGTGTCGGCGTGCCGCATGGGCGGCACCTTCGGGGCCCGGGGGCCGGCTACGCCCCCGGGCTCTCCCATGTCTCCGGGCCGCTCACGGCCCCGTCCGTCACCCGCGCGTCACCGACGGCGCCTCCCGCACCGCCGACGTCCCCCCGCATTCGATTGACGCCGCGTCGCGCACCCCCAGCGACACCCCGCGTCCCGCGAAGAAGCGCTCGAAGTCGGACAACGGCAGGTCGGCGGCCCGGGTGCCGGCCGTGATGCCGGACGGGTTGTGGAAGTGGACGCCGCCGTCGGCCGTGCGGGCGGTCAGCAGCACCAGATGCCCGCCGCGCCCCGGAGGAGGCAGATGCGGTTTCCGGATGCCGTGATGCACCGAGGCCAGGACCGCACGGCCGTCGTCCAGCAGACCGGGGATCTCCTGCGGCGACAGGTGACGGTGGACCTCGGCGTCGAGGCCGTGCACCTCGCGCGCGTACTCCGCGAACGGCGCGTAGATCAGTCCCCGGATCACCCCCTCCGCGTCCTCCGTGTACGCGCCGTACTTCACCGCCCCGTCACGCAGCGCGAACAGGGACGGGGCGCCGGGGCCCAGCGCCATGCGCAGGCAGGTCACACCGCACAGGTGACCCGCCCAGCGCGCGTACTCGGCACGGGACGCGGCGCCCGATTCCGCCCAGGCCGGGTCGGTCGCCGGATCGGCCGCGCCCTCGACGATCGGGCCGACCAGGTCGGGCGAGGCGAACTGGGTGAGGACGGGCACGGAGCATACGGAGCAGGTCACCAGGGGCATCCGATCAGGGGCGAGGTTCGTTCACTGGCGGTATCCGGTCAGGAAGCGGCCGATGCGACTGATGGCCGCGTCCAGATCGTCAGCGTACGGGAGCGTGAGGATACGGAAGTGGTCAGGACGCGGCCAGTTGAAGCCCGTGCCCTGCACGACCTGGATCTTCTCCCGCAGCAGCAGGTCCAGGACGAACTTCTCGTCGTCGACGATCGGATGCACCTTCGGGTCGATGCGCGGGAACGCGTACAGCGCGCCCTTCGGCTTCACGCATGACACGCCCGGGATCTCGTTCAGCTTCTCCCAGGCCCGGTTGCGCTGCTCGCACAGCCTGCCGCCGGGCGCCACCAGCTCCCGGATCGACTGCCGGCCGCCGAGCGCCGCCTGAATGGCGTACTGCGCGGGCGCGTTGGGGCACAGGCGCATGGAGGCGAGCGTGGTCAGCCCCTCCAGATAGCCGCGGGCGTGCTGCTGCGGACCGGAGATCACCAGCCAGCCGGAACGGAACCCCGCCACCCGGTACGTCTTCGACAGGCCGCTGAACGTGAGGCAGAGCAGGTCGGGGGCGAGGGACGCCACGGTGTGGTGCTCGGCGTCGTCGTAGAGGATCTGGTCGTAGATCTCGTCGGCGAACACCATCAGGCCGTGGGCGCGCGCCAGATCGAGGATGCCGTCGAGGACCTCGCGCGGATAGACGGCGCCGGTCGGGTTGTTCGGATTGATGATCACGACGGCCCTGGTCCGGTCGGTGATCTTCGAGGCCATGTCCGCGAGGTCCGGATTCCAGTCCGACGCCTCGTCACAGGTGTAGTGCACCGCCCTGCCGCCCGCGAGGGTCACCACGGCCGTCCACAACGGGTAGTCGGGGGAGGGGATCAGCACCTCGTCGCCGTCCTCCAGCAGCGCCTGGACGGCCATCGAGATCAGCTCGGAGACGCCGTTGCCGAGGAAGACGTCGTCGACGCCGACCTCCGTCAGCCCCATCGCCTGGTAGCGCTGCACGACCGCCCGGCGCGCGGACAGGACGCCGCGCGAATCGGTGTAGCCGTGCGCCTGCGGAAGCATCCGGATCATGTCCTGGACGATCTCCTCCGGCGCCTCGAAGCCGAAGAGCGCGGGGTTGCCGGTGTTGAGGCGGAGCACGCTGTGGCCCGCCTCCTCCAGGGCGTTGGCGTGCTCGATGACCGGGCCCCGGATCTCGTAACAGACCTCGTCGAGCTTGCTGGACTGCCGGAATTCCATGCGGTGGCCTCCCCGACCTGATTGCGATACTTGGTTTTACCAAGCTCAGGCTTGGAAAGTCCAACAACATGTCTAGACTGCGTCGCATGCCACGTCAGCAACAGCCCGCAACGCGCCCGCCCCGCCGCCGGAGTTACGACCAGTTCTGCGCCACCGCGCGCTCCCTCGATTCCGTGGGCGATCGGTGGACCCTGCTGATCGTCCGTGAACTGCTGGCGGGCCCGCGCCGCTACACCGACCTGCACGCCGACCTGCCGGGCGTCAGCACGGACGTCCTCGCCTCCCGCCTCAAGGACATGGAGCAGAACGGCCTCGCGACCCGCCGCAGGCTGCCGCCGCCCGCCGCGGCCTCGGTGTACGAACTGACCGAACGCGGCCGCGGGCTGCTGCCGGTGCTCGCCGCGCTCGCCGAATGGGGCGCGCCCGCGCTGGCCGAGCGGCGGCCCACCGACGCCGTGCGGGCACACTGGTTCGCGCTCCCGCTGCTGCGCGTGCTGGATCGGACGACGCATGCGGGAGTCGTCGAAGTCCACTTGGACGAGGGCGAGTTCCATGTACGCGCCGGGGGCGGCGCGGCGGCCGGTGCGGGGTGCGGTGCGGAAGACGCCGCCGCCGGCGCGGACGGTCCGGACAGTCCGGGCGAGCGGCGGCCGTCGGAAGCGGCCGTGTACGGGGACGGCCCCGCCGCCCGCGCCGACGCCCGGATCGCGCTCGACGTCGAGGCGTGTCTCGCGCTCGGCCGGGGCGAGTTGACGCTGGCCGAGGCAGTTCGGGCCGGGCGCGCCGAAGTGGCCGGGGACGGGCCGCTCGCCGCCGAACTCCGGGGCGAGTGACCGGGGCCGTACGGTCCCGGCCGGGTGCGGAGGGGTGCGGTGGGGCGCGCCCGGGTGCGGAAGGGGTGCGGTGGGGCGCGGCGCACAGTGCGTACTGCGCGCGGGGTTGCGGAGCCCGTGGGGGTCGTGCGCCCCGTGGGGTCGGCGGGCAAGGGTTGGTCTGATCAACTCCTGGGTAGCGTAGGGGCGTTGGCGAAGATCAAGCCGACTCCGGACCGCTGGAGCGTCCGGGGTCCCCGATGGGCCCGGCGCACCGCCGCGACCCCGTGCCAGGTGCCCGGAGCACCGAGGCGCCCGGTGCGTCGGCCTCCCGGACACCGAGGCGGAGGAGCCGTACGTGACGACCGGCGGACAGCGGACAACCGGCGAGCAGCGCGGAACGGGCGAGCGACCCGGAACGGATGAGCGGCGCGAGCGCCCCGGCACACGGACGCGGCCGGGGCGGCTCGCCCGGGCCATGGCCATGGGCGGCTGCGCGGCCGTGCTCGGGTTCACGTCGTCGGCGGCCATGGCCACCCCCGGCAGCGGGGTGAGCGGCACGGTGCTGGCCCAGGGCACATCGGCCGGAAAACTGAAGGTGAAGACCCCCGGCGGCCGCACCGATGTGACCTTCCGGACCATCACGGTCGAGCCGGGCGGCTCCACCGGCTGGCACACCCACCGCGGGCAGTTGATCGCCGTCGTCAAGTCCGGGACGCTGACGCGCACGCTGGACGACTGCTCGGTCGAGGTGACGCCCGCCGGTTCGTCGTTCATCGAGCCGTCCGGCGCCCGGCACCGCCACATCGGGCGCAATCTGGGGTCGGAGCCGGTGGTGCTCTGGGCGACCTATCTGCTGCCCGAGGGAAGCGAACTCTCCGACGACGCCGAGGCGCCGGACTGCGGCGCGAAGTAGTCCCCCGCGCGGAGCGGCATGGCGCCGGTATCGGTGCGGGTGCCGATCGCTGGTGTCCGGTGACGCCGGTGCGACGTGACGTCGTGCCCATGGAGCGGGCGGAGCGGGACACCCCCAGGACGCGGACGAGCTGGATCCGGCGTGGCGCGACGCGTTCGCGCGGGAGCTGCTGCGCGCGCTCGCCGCGTACTGCCCCGGCTCGCACACAAACCTCAGGGGCTCGCTCGCCCGGGGGACGGCGGACGCGTACAGCGACATCGACCTTGTCTGGACGGTGCCCGACGACCGTTTCGGCCCCTGTGTCGCCGCCGCCCGGGACGTGCTCGAAACGGTGCGCCCCCTCGAATCCCTCCGCACGGACCCGGAGTCACGGTGTGCGCACGGGCGACGGCTGCTCTTCGCCGCCTTCCGCGGGCTGCCGCTCTTCTGGCGGGTCGACCTGGAGATCCGCGGCGATGACACCGACGAGCACGGCGACGATCCCGGGGAACGCAGCGACGTTCCCGGGGAACGCGGTGACGACTGGTCGCGTCCCGCGAGCGCCCTCGCCAACGCGGTCGCCGCGGCCAAGGCCGTGCTGCGGGACCAGCCGCTGACGGCTCGGGGGCTGCTGGAGCGCGGGTTCAGGCGCGTCGGGGCGCCGGACGAGGTCACCGGGCTGTGGGACCACGACATCGGCCGTCTCGCCGAAGCGGCGGCCGCCCGCGACCCGGGACTGCGCCCGCTCGCCGACCGGGTGGTGCTCCTGGTCCGCAACCGGCTGGGCGACGCGGGCGCGGCGGCGGTCCGCCCGCCGCACGACCGGGACCGGGGCGCCGGACGGAAGCGATGATGGTCGGGTGCGATTCGAAGCGATCACCTGGGAGCGACTGGCCGAAGAGTTCGCCGCGCGGGTCCACGGCCTGGAGCCGGCCGACGCCGGTCCCTGGCTGAAGGTCGCCGTCGACGGGGCCCCGGCGGCCCGTACGGGGGAGCTGGCGGAGAGCACCGCACAGGCGTTGCGGGTCCGGGGGCGCGCGGTGCTCGTCGTGTCCACCGAGGGGTTCCTCCGGCCCGCGAGCCTCCGGTACGAGTACGGCAAGGAGGACCCCGACTCCTACTACGGCGGCTGGTTCGACACGGGCGCGCTGTGGCGCGAGGTGTTCGAGCCGCTGGCGGCGGGCGGCAGCGGCCGGGTGCTGCCCGACCTGTGGGATCCCGTGACGGACCGGGCCACCCGCAGCCCGTACCGGCATCTCCCGGAGGGCGGCGTGCTGGTGCTGCACGGCCCGTTGCTGCTGGGGCACTGGTTCCCGTTCGATCTGAGCGTCCACCTCCGGTTGTCGCCGGGCGCACTGCGCCGGCGCACCGCGGAGCCCGAGCACTGGAGCCTGCCCGCCTTCGCGCGGTACGAGGACGAGGTGGCCCCCGGCGATCAGGCGGACGCGGTCGTCCGGGCCGACGACCCGCTGCGCCCGGCGTGGACGGGGTGGCGGCGGACCGAGTAGCGGCCGTGGTCAGCCAGGCCGGGGGAGACGGGAGCGGGGGGAGGCCGGATCGGGCGGATCGGCCGGATAAGGCGGATCGGGGGAGACGGGATCGTCCCGGTGGGAGAGAGACGGGGCCGCCCGGTGGGGGCATGCGGGCGGCCCCTGGCCGACGATCGCCGCAACGTGGTCGCCGGGCCCTGATCGCTGGAACCCGGTCACCGGGCTCCGACTGCCGTCTGCCTTCCGTCTTCCGTCTTCTTCCGTCTTCCGTCTTCCGTCTTCCGTCTTCTGCCGTCTGCCGTTGCCCGCTGCCCGTTGCCCGCTGCCGGCCGTCCGTTGCCCGCTGCCGGCCGTCCGTCGGCGGACGCGTCGCGCACCCGGTCCGTTTCGGCAGGTCCGTTCGGCAGGTCTCACGGACCCGGGCGGCCGCCCACCAGGGTGACCGCCTCGGCCCCCGACCGGCAGCCCGCCGCCACGGCCGAGGCGTCGTCCGCTCCCGACAGCAGGGCCGCCAGAAAGCCGCCGGTGAACGCGTCGCCCGCGCCCGTCGTGTCCACCGCTCCCCGTACCGGTACGGCGGGGAAGCGCCCCGTCACCGTGCCCGCCACCGCCAGCAGGGCGCCGCCCCCGCCGAGCGTGACGACCACCCGCGGCACCCACAGGCTCAACTCGGCGGCGGCGTCAGCCGGTTCCTGAACGCCGGTCAGCAGACGGGCCTCGTCCGCGTTGGGCAGCAGGATGTCGGCGCCCGCCACCGTCGACAGGAAGCGGTCGGCGCCCAGTTCGGCCAGGAACCCGGCCGAAGCGGGATCGACGCTGACCGTGATCCGCCGGCGCCGCGCCTCTCGCAGGGCGAGCAGGACCGTCGCCCTGCTCGTCGCGGCGAAGAGCAGGTAACCGGAGAGATGGAGGTGGCCGACTCCGTCGAGCATCGACGGCGACCAGTCGTCGGGGGAGAGACGCAGCACCGCACCGCTGTCGGTGAGGAAGGTGCGCTCGGCCGCCGGGTCGACGAGGGCGACGACCGTGGCGGTCGGCGCCTCGTCGTCCACGGCCAGCAGGCCGCGCACCCCCGCACGGCGCAGCGCGTCCCGGTGCCAGGCCGCACTGTCGGCGCCGACCCGGGCCAGCAGCCGCACCTCGGGGCAGCCCGAACGCGCCGCCCAGCACGCGACGTTGGCGCCCGCGCCGCCCGGCAGGGTACGGATCCGGGCGGAGGTGTCCGTGCCGTGGGCCAGTTCCTTCGCGTGCCGGGCGACCACGTCGGTGACCACGTCACCGATGACGAGCAGCCCGCCACCGGTCGTCGCCGGGCCGCCCGGAGACGGCACGGCGACGACCCCGGCGCGCGGCGGCGCGGCGCGGACTCCCACGGCCGAAGGCCCCGAAGGCGCCGAGCGGGCTCCGACGCCCGGCGTCGCGAAGCGGGCACCCGCGCCCGGCGGCGCCGGGCGGACTCCCGTGCCCGGCGGCGGGGAACAGGCTGTCGCATGCGGCGGTGCGCAGCCGTTCCCCGCGTGTTCCGCGACGTCCCTGTTTCCCGTGTGTTCCGGACCGGTTCCGCTCCCCGTATGCTCCGGACCGGTTCCGCTCCCCGTATGCTCCGGACCGGTCCTCTGCCCCGTGTGTTCCGCGACGTCCCCGTTCCCCGTACGTTCCGGACCGGTCCCGCTGTCCGTATGCTCCGGGCGGCCGGTCCCGCTGCCGACGCGTTCGAGATCGGCCGTGCTCCCGGCGCGTGACGGAATGGCTTCGCGCGTCGTGCGCGCCGGTTCTCTGCCGCTCACCGCGCACCGTCGTGCGCCCGGGTGTCCCCGTCTTGGGGGCGCGCGGCCGTGTCCTGGCTGCGAGCCGTCCACGCCCCGGCGATGCGCGCGGCGAGTGACACGTTTCCGCGCACGGCCGCGAGATTGGCCTCCAGCGAGGCGCCATCGGTCCGCCGCGTCAGCCGGTCCAGCAGGAACGGAGTGACGGCCTGGCCCGAGATGCCGCGCTCCCGGCACGCGTCGAGGGCCTCCGACAGCACCCGGTCGTGCAGTTCGGGATCCAACTGGTCCGCCGCCGGCACGGGGTTGGCGACGATCAGCGCGGACGGAGGGCCGTCCAGCGCGTCCTGGGCCCGCATCACCTCCGCCACCTCCGCGGGCGTCCGCACCGTCCAGTCGACCGGCTCGCCCGAGCTGTGCAGATAGAAGCCGGGGAACTGATCGGTGCCGTAGCCGATGACTCCGACGCCCAGCGTCTCCAGGCGTTGCAGGGTGGCGGGGACGTCCAGGATCGACTTCACCCCCGCGCACACCACCGTGATCCCGGTCCGTGCGAGAAGTCGCAGGTCCGCGGACTCGTCCTGGGTCCGCGTCCATTCCCGGTGCACGCCGCCGAGGCCGCCGGTCGCGAAGACGCGCAGCCCGGCGCGGGCGGCCAGGAACGCCGTCGCGGACACGGTCGTCGCCCCGCTCGCGCCCGTCGCCAGGGCCGGTGCGAGATCGCGGTGGCCCAGCTTCCGCATCGCCGGATCACCGGCGACCCTCTCCAGCTGGGAACCGTCCAGACCGATATGGGCCCGCCCGTCGAGCACGGCGATCGTCGCCGGGACCGCCCCCGAGATCCGTACCAGCCGTTCGAGCTCCTCGGCGACCCGCAGATTGCGGGGACGCGGCAGGCCATGGGCGATGATCGTCGATTCCAGGGCCACGACGGGATGGTGCGTGGCGAGGGCCGCCCGTACCTCGGGGGAGAGGACGAGGGCATAGGGGTGGGCGCTGTCCGAGGCATCTAATGGCATGTTCACATCCCTGTCGCGGGTGTGCCGACCTCAAACGTACGGCGGGATCACCTTTCTCGCGCGTGAGTTCCCTCGTTTTCTTGTTCTCCTGTCTCTTTGTTCTCTTCCGTTTTCTTCCGTTCTCTTCCAGGTTTCCTCGTCGCTCCGCCCGGCTGCCTCCTC